>NZ_JBFAOM010000015.1:0-206870 GCF_040675235.1 Nonomuraea sp. NPDC049637 | reverse complement strand
AACGCTCGGCTGGGAAACCCCAGCCGAGCGTCTCACCAAGCTCCTGGCAACAGCCAGTTGATCAATCAGTGTTGCGACGACCCCTTGACTTCACCAGACCCGGTGCGGGGCCTTTCCGTCGTCCGGTAAGCCGGCCGGCCCCAGGGCATGACGTGCGTGCCGCGGGGCGCCCCCGGCAGGCGCTGGGCGGGAGGTGGAGCGGGTCAGACGGCGGCGTGCAGCCAGCGGACGGGAGCACCGTCGCCGGCGTACCTGAAGGGCTCCAGCTCTTCGTCCCACGGCCGGCCGAGCAGCTTGTCGAGCTCGTCCTCCAGCACGCACCGGCCCTGGGCGGCCATCATCATGGCGGCACGCAGCCGGTCTTCGGGGATCATGATGTCCCCGGCCGCGCCGATGACCGCCGTGAAGGCGCCGAGCGTCGGCGTGTAGGCGTGTCTGGAGCCGTCGACGCCGGGCGAGGGATCCTCGGTGATCTCGAATCTCAGGCGCTGCCAGCCCATGAGGGAGGAGGCGATGGCCGCCGCGATGCCGGCGCGGCCCTCCCACTCCGCCTGCGCGCGCACGACGTTCGGCGCCGCTGGTTGGGGTGTCCACGTCAGATCAACGGGCACGCCGAGGACACCCGCGACTGCCCATTCGATGTGAGGGCACAGCGCGGGCTGAGCCGAGTGGACGTAAAGCACGCCACGAGCAGACACCGGACCTCCCGTTTCGGTACGAGGTGCGCCTTCCCCAACGGCCTCGCCCCGGGATGATCACAAGTGACTAGGGAGAGACTACCGTCGGTCGCCATCGGACACCAGAGGGGGGCCATACCAAGTTGGTGCGGGCGTGTCACGTGACAGTTGTGGCGGGCGGGGAAACAACCGCCTCATGGACATGCAATCTGTCGGCGAGGCGTTCATCCGGCCAGGTCAGGTGCTGGTCGACCGGGGCGCGGTGTCGGCCGCCGCCCGCTGGACGCAGGCGGTCTCCGAAGCCGACGGGGTCACCGTCCTGCACCTGTCGGCGGGGGTGGACCCGTGCGAGATCACCGCCGAGCTGCGCGACCGGGGCTTTCGGGCCTCGCCCAACCACGTGCTCACCGGCCAGCCGCTGTTCTTCGGCGGGCCGGCGTCCCGGCCGTTCCCCACGCCGCCCGTCGCCTTCAGGCCGGCCAGGTCGCGTTCGGAGGTGGTCGTGGCCCTGCTCGACACCGGCGTGGCCAAGCACCCGTGGTGGTCGGGCAGCGACTGGTACGCCCGGCTCGGCCCGGAGAGCGCCGACGCGGCCCAGGGGGCGCAGGCCGGGCACGGCACGTTCGTCGCCGGCCTGCTGGCCCGCCGGGCGCCGGGCGCCAGGCTGCGGGTCCGCCGGGTGCTCGACGGCGACGGCCTGGGCGACGAGGCGACCGTGGTGCGCACCCTCCACCGCATGCGCGAGGACCCGCCCCAGGTGCTCAACCTCTCCTTCGGCTGCCACTCCTTCGACGACCGGCCGCCGCCCCTGCTGGCCGACGCCATCGGCGCGCTGAAGGACACGGTGACGGTGGCCTGCGCCGGCAACACCGCCTCCGACCGGCCGTTCTGGCCCGCCGCCCTGCCGTGCGCGGTGGGCGTGGCGGCCCTCGACGCCGCCCAGGAGCGCCGCGCGCCCTTCTCCGGGTACGGCACCTGGGTCGACGCCTGCGCCCGAGGCGACTGGCTGACCAGCAGCTTCCTGGACGTCGGCGAGTTCGCCGGCTACGCGGCCTGGAGCGGCACGTCGTTCGCCACCGCGCTGGTGTCGGGGGCCGTGGCCGACGCCGCCCGGCGCGAACCGGCCAAGGAAGCGGTCGAACGACTGCTCGACCCCCGGCAGTCCCGGCAAATTCCCGATCTGGGAGTTCTCGTACCCACGAGTCTGTAGAGTTTACGCTCAGTCCTCGGCCAATCACGGTGAGGCAGGATGACCTCCCCGTGCGGGACGAAAGGAGGCCGCATGAGCGACTTGCGCGATCCGGCGGAGCTGCTCCGCGACGCGGCCGACGGCGACCGATCCGCCTGGGACGAGCTGGAGTCCCGGTTCGGCCCGCGCATGTGGGCGCTGGCCCGCTCGTGCGGGCTGGGCGAGGCCGACGCCGCCGACGCGGTCCAGGGCGCCTGGCTGCGGCTGCTCCAGCACATGCACGACATCCGCGACCCCTCGCGGGTGGGCGGCTGGCTGATGACCACCACCCGCCGTGAGGCGCTCCTGCTGCTCCGGAAGGAGCCGTCGGGCCTGCTGGTCGCCGATCCGGAGGGCAGGCCCACGTTCGGGGCCGTCGAGGAGCCCGACCCCGCCTCCGCCGTGCTGGAGGCCGACGGCAGGCGGCTGCTGTGGAAGTCGGTCTCCGCCCTGCAGGAACCCTGCCGCACGCTGCTGCAGCTGGTCGCGACCGATCTGGGGAACCAGCAGATGGCGATGCGGCTCGGGTTGCCGGTGGGCAGCGTGGGGCCGACCAGGGCCCGCTGCCTGGAGAAACTGCGCACTCTGCTCTCACTACAGGAGACAGCGCAATGATCAACGACGAGTACTTCCTGGCGGCGCTCCGGCTGGCCGCCGGCATGGACCCGATGCCCGGGCACGTGTCGGCCGCCGCGCGTGACATCTACGGGCTGCGCGTCCCCCAGGCGGTGACCGCCAACCCCGCCGACCACGGCGGCGGCCGGGCGGCGCGGTCCGGGGCGCCCGACCGCGACGACGGCTCGCATCTGGTGCGGTTCGTCACCGACGGTCTCACCTTCGACCTGGAGGTGACCGTGGGCGACGGGCTGATCGACGTCGCCGGGCAGATCTTTCCCGATCCCGGGGAGGGCGCCGCCATCGACGTGCGCACCCCCCACCTGACCCTCACCCGGCAGGTCGCCCAGGACGGCCGGTTCGCCGCCACCGGGCTGCCGCCCGGGTGGCTGAGCATCGTGTGCCACCGTCCCGGTCATGCCCCCGTCCAGACCAGGTGGGTGCGCATCCGGCCGTGACGCCGCCGTCTGCGCACTCCTCCGAGCCGTACGTCCCCACCCCTCCTCCCCGCCGGTCAGCCCGCCATGAGCGTCACTTCTCCCCCACCCGGATCAGCAGCCGACCACGGTCCGCTCGTCGAGGCGGCCGAGGCCGCCGTGCTGCGCGCGCACGTCGATCCCGAGCAGGCCCTCTACGCCGGCCGCACCGTCCTGGCCGCCGCCCGCCGGGCCGAGGCGCCCGAGGCCGAGGCGATCGCGCTGCGCGCCATGGCGCTGGCCGCCCGCGAGCTGGGCGATCTCCTCAGCGCCGAACACTGTCTGCGGCAGGCCATCGCCATCCCGGGCGTCCCGGCCGACCGCCGGGCCCAGGCGCGGCTGTCGCTGGTCACCGTGCGCACCGAGCGCGGGCATCCGCTCCAGGCCCTGCGCGTGGCCGCCCTGGCCTGGGCCTACCTGTCGCCCCTCGACCGCGCCAAGCTCGACACGCAGCGCGCGGTCGCCCTGGCCCACCTGGGCCGCCACCAGGAGGCCATCGCCGCCTGCGACCGGTCGCTGCGGGCCCTCGTGGCCGCGCCCGGCACGGTCGACGACCGGCGCTTCCTGGCCGGCGGCCTGCTCAACCGCGGCCTGATCCACGCCTACCGCGGCGACTGGAACGCCGCCATGCGCGACATCGCGGCCTGCCTGCAGATCGCCCAGTACGCCGGCCTGCGCCACCTGGCCCGGCTGTCGGCCGCCAACCTGCCGTTCCTCGCCGTGCGGCGGGGGGACATCGCGGGCGCGTTCGAGCACTACCGGGAGGCCGAGGACACCCTGTTCGGCTTCCCCGAGCGGCTGGCCACGATGCGGGCCGACTTCGCCGGCGCGCTGCTGGCGGCCCACCTGCCCGGCGAGGCCAGGGCGATGCTGAGCCTGGCCGTGCCCGACCTGGAGTCCTCCGGCGCGCAGGTGGCGCTGGCCGAGGCGCGGCTGAAGCTGGCCCAGGTCGAGCTGCTCACCGGCGACCCCCACCGGGCCCGGCAGGTGGCCGAGCAGGCGGCGCGCGAGCTGGCCGAGCAGGAGCGGCTGACGTGGTTGCCGCTGGCCGGCGAGGTCGTCCTGCGCGCCCGGCTGGCGCTCGGGCCGGTCACGTCCGAGCTGGTCAGCGAGCTCATCAAGTGCGCCGACGAGCTGGAGGACGTCTCCTCGCACGTGGCCGCCGCCGCGGCGCTGCGGCTGAGCGCGGCCGAGGCGGCGCTCGCCGTCGACGACCATCCGGTGGCCTCGGCCCAGCTGCGCAGGCTCACCCGGCACGCCGAGCGCGCCGAACGCTGGATGCCGGCCGGCACCCACCTGACCTCACTGGCCCCCGAGCCGCAGCCCACGCAGCTCGCGCAGATCCCGGTGACCGTACGCCAGCACGCCCTGGCGCTGGAGGCGGCGCTGCGGGAGGACGTCACGGGGGCCCTGCGGGCGGTCCGCGACGGGCTGGCCGAGGTGAGCGGGCAGGTGGAGACGTTCGAGGATCCGGCGCTGCGGGCGCACGCGGCCCGGTCCGGCGAGCGGCTGGCCGCCTTCGGGCTGGGCCTGGCGGTGCGCGACGGGTGCGCGGGCGAGGTGTTCGAGTGGGCCGAGCGGTGGCGCGCGGTCGCGGCGCCGGAACACGCGTGCGGCCTGGTGGAGATCGACCGGGTCCGGGCGGCGCTCGACGGCGCGGCGCTGGTGGAGTTCGTGGCCGACGAGGAGACGCTGCTGGCGGTGCTGATCACCGCCGACCGGCTGGTCCTGCGGCGGCTGGGCGGCGTGCGGCAGGCGCGTGAGGCGATCATGCGGCTGCGTCACACCCTGCGTCAGTGGGGTGCCGGGCTCGACGTCGCCGCCCCCGCTCAGGCGCTCACCGAGCTGACCGGCGCCGGCGCGGAGCTGGAGCGGCTGCTGCTGGGGCCGCTCGTGGCCGAGCTGGGAGACCGGCCGCTGGTGGTGGTGCCGGTGGGGCCGTTGCACACCCTGCCCTGGGGCGCGCTGCCGGGGCTGCGGGAGCGTCCCGTGAGCGTGGCGGCGAGCGCGGCGGCGTGGGTGGGCGCGCGGCGGCGGGCCCGCCTGCGGGAGGGAGCGCCGCTGGTGATGGCGGCGGCCGGTCCCGAGCTGGCCCACGCCGAGGAGGAGGTGGCCCGCGTGCTGGCCTGCCACCCGGGCGCGCGGGCGGTGCCCGGCCGCCGGGACGCCGTGCTGACGGCGCTCGGCGAGGCCGACGTCCTCCATCTGGCCGCGCACGGCGCCTTCCACGCCCGCAGCCCGCTGCTGTCCGGCATCACCCTCGGCGACGGGCAGCTCATGGCCTACGACCTGCTGGGCCTGCACCGCGCGCCGGAGCTGGTCGTGTTGTCGGCGTGCAACTCGGGCATGGCCCGCACGCCGGCGGAGGGGGCGCCGCTGGGGCTGCCGGGCACGTTCCTGGCGCGCGGGAGCTCGTGCGTGGTGGCGGGGATGGTGCCCATCGGTGACGAGGCCGCGATGGCCATGATGGGCGCCTTCCACGAGCTGCTGGCCGCCGGGCAGGCGCCGGACGCGGCTCTGGCCTGCGCGTCGGCCAAGACCGGCCTGCTGGGGTTCGTCTGTTTCGGGGCCGGCGACCGGCCGGTCCGTCCGGCCGGCTGACCGCGTCCGGGCGTCAGCCGGTGGCCACCGGGCGGGCGGGGTCGGCGACCCAGTTCGACCAGGAGCCGACGTAGAGGGCCGCGGGCACGCCGGCCAGCTCCAGGGCCAGCACCTCGTGGGCGGCGGTGACCCCCGACCCGCAGTAGGCGCCCACCGGGACGCCCTCGCGCACGCCCAGCCCGGCGAAGCGGTCGCGCAGGACGGCGGGGGCGAGGAACCTGCCGCCCGCGTCGAGGTTTCCGGTCGTGGGCGCGCTCACCGCGCCGGGCACGTGCCCGGCCACCGGATCGACGGGCTCGACCTCGCCCCGGTAACGCTCGGCGGCGCGGGCGTCGAGCAGCACGCCCTCGGCGGCCACCGCGGCGGCCTCGTCGGCGGTCAGCGTCGGCATGCCGCCGGGCCTGGCGGTGAAGTCGCCCGGCGCGACCTCGGGCTCGTCCTTCGTGACCGGCAGGCCGGCCTCGGCCCAGGCCGCCAGACCGCCGTCGAGCACGCGTACGGACTGATGGCCGAAGTAGCGCAGGGCCCACCAGGCGCGGGCGGCGGTCGTGGAGCCGGTGTCGTCGTAGACCACGACCGGACGCCCGTCGGAGACGCCCAGCGCGCGCATGGCCCGCTGGAACTCCTCGGCGCCGGGCAGCGGGTGGCGGCCGGCGGGGCCGGGGGGCGCGGCGAGGTCGGCGTCGACGTCGCAGAAGACGGCGCCCGCGAGGTGCCCCTCGCGGTAGAGCTCCACGCCGGGCGGGCCGCCGAGCCGCCAGCGCACGTCGAGCACGGACACGTCGGGCAGCGCGGCGAGCTCGGCGGGCGTGATCAGCGCACTCATCGGGTGGATACCTCCAGCAGCGGGACGTTGAGCTCGGCGGCGGTCAGCGAGCCGTGGTAGCCGGTGAACAGCGCCTCGATCGGATGACGGGTGGGGGCGGTGACGGCCAGGCCGGCACGGGGCACGGCCACGACATCGCCGATGCGGCCCAGCCACGCCTCGCGCACCCGGGGCCCGAACCAGCCGGACTCGACCGCCTCCTGCCTGGACACTACCCAGGCGCGGTCGCCGAGCGTCGCCCGCCACGCCTCCAGGACGTGCCCGGCGGCTCCGGGCTCGGCGTAGACGTGCCTGGCCCGGGCCTCGCCGCCGAGCAGCGCCACGCCCTCGGTCAGCCCGGGCACACGCTCGGCGTCGAGCTTCTCGGTGGCGTTGACCATGCCGTGGTCGGCGGTGACGTAGAGGGCCGAACCGGGCGGCAGCGACTCGGCCAGCCGCCGGGCCAGGCCGTCGACGACGGCCAGCTCGGCCAGCCACTCCTCGCCACCCCATCCGGACATGTGGCCGACGGCGTCGAGCTTGCCGTAGTAGGCGGTGACGTGGGCGCGGGGCGCGGCGCGCAGCACCTCGCCGACGCGGGCGACGATGTCGTCGACGCCGTCGGCCGGCACGTAGCGCACGCCGCGGTAGACGGCCCTGGTCAGGCCGGAGTTCTCGAACTCGGCGGGGGCGACGTAGACGGCGTCGACGCCCTGGGCCGCGGCTCGCTGGTAGACGGTGGGGGCGGGCTGCCACTCCTCGGGGTCGATCGTGCGGCCGCCGGGGAGGGTCCAGCGCAGGCAGTTGAACAGGTGGCCGGTGCCGGGGACGGCCAGCGTCAGGCCGACCATGCCGTGCTCGCCCGGGGTCAGGCCGGTGCCGAGCGAGCACAGGCTGGTGACGGTGGTGGCGGGGAAACCGGCGGTGAGGGTGCGGGCGGGCAGGGCGGACAGGAAGGGGGCGGTCTCGGGGTGGGCGCGGAGCAGCTCGGCCCCCAGGCCGTCGACCAGGAGCAGGCAGACGCGCGCCGCGGGGTCGAGGGCCAGCGGGTTGGGCTCGGTCAGGCCGAGGGCGGCCAGCAGCGAACCGGGGAGGTCCGCCAGCGACCTGGCGCCGTAGTCCGGCAGCATCCCCACATCCTAGTGGCCGGGGGTGGTCGGGCGGCGGCTCTGGCGGTGGCTCTGGCGGTGGCCCTGACGGCGGCCCTGACGGCGGCCCGGTGGGGCCGGGCGAGGAGCCGGACGGCGGGCCGTGGTGGTCAGGCGGCGGCTCGGGCGGTGGCCTCGGACAGGGCCTTGGCGAAGGCCAGCACGTGGGTGACCGCCTCGGGGCCGTCGGCCGCCTCGCTGACCCGCAGCGACAGGTCGTCGGCGGTGATCGCGCCGGTGTAGCCGTGGTCGGCGTCGCAGTTCTCGTCGCCGCAGGTGGCGGGTTCCAGGTCGACGTGGGAGATCGCGCCCCAGCCGATGGTGAGGGTGACCTCCGTGGGCGGGACGCCCGGCACGTAGGAGGCCGGGTCGGGCACCACGCGGGTGACGGCCACCGACTGCACGCGGCTCAGCCGGACCGCCTCGGTGGTCGTGGACGCGTGGGAGGCTGAGACGCCCTCGACCGCCGGGTGCTCGTCGGTGTGGCAGACCAGCAGCCTCGTCGTCGACAGCACCAGGACGGTGACGTGCCTGCGGACCTCCATCGCGGGATCGAAGGTGGCCTCGTGGTGGACCACGAACGCGGTCACGGCCTCCTTGCCCAGCGCGGATTCGACCGCATCGGTGACGAGGTCGGGGTAGTAGCCGCTGCGCTCGATCGCTTCACGCAGGCCCGCGGCTGAGACTCGGGTTTCCCTCATGCCTCCATCCTGCCAGGGCCGCGCAGTGCACTCACCCGCCAGACATAACGCTCTATGAACGTCTTTGTCTAGACATGAACGACATTGGGTGCGCGGTCAGGAGAGCCGTCTCGGGCCGCCGTCCAGGCGTGGTCCGGCCGGGGTGCGCAGGGTGGCGCGGGCGCCCAGGATCAGCACCTCCGACTCGCCCACCAGCACCTGGTCGAGGTCGAGCCGGGCCACCTGCGGCAGGTCGTTGGCCAGGCGGCCCACCCGGACGAGCAGCTCCTCCAGGGCGGGGACGGCGACGGGCGGGTAGCCGTACTGGCCGAACAGCAGCGGGGCGGCGCGCACGGAACGCACCAGGGCGGCGGCGTCCTCGCCGGTCAGCGGGGCCAGCCGGAAGCCCTGGTCGAGCAGCAGGCGGGCGGTCACCTCACCGAGCCCGAACGAGACCACCGGCCCGAACGCGCGGTCCTCGACGACCCCAACGACGGTGGGCACGGCCGGCTGCGGCGCCATGCGCTGCACGGCCAGCTCGACCTCCTCGCCGAGCTGGTCGGCGAACTCGGCGTAGGCGTGACGGACCATCTCGGGACCGGTGAGCCCCAGGCGTACGGTGCCCGCGCGACGCGAGGCCCCCGGATCGGCCACCTTGAGCACCACCGGCCAGCCGAGCCGTTCGGCGGCGGCCACGGCCTCCTCCGGCGAGCGGACGACCTCGGCGGGCCAGACGGTCAGCCCGTAGGACGACAGCAGCTCGGTGGCGTCGATCTCGACCGGCGGGCCCGGCTCGGCGAACCCGCCCGGCTCCTCCCCCGCCGGGGCCGGCGCGCCGGCCAGCGCGGCCAGCACCAGCTCGCGGGCGCGGGCGGTGTCGAGGCCGTCGAGCTCGGGCGGCGGCACGGCCGGATGCGCCCGCCAGGTGGCGTACCGCACCACGTGGGCCAGGGCCCTGACCGCCTCCTCCGGCGCCGCGTACGACGGGATGGAGCCCCGCGCGGGCGTGCCGCCGGAGCCGCTGGGCACGCGCAGCGACGGGTGCATGCCGAGATGCCCGCGGAACGTGGCCAGCACCGGCTTGGCGGACCCCTGCGAGACGCGCAGCAGCTCGGCCGCCACCTCGTCCGACTCGCCGGGGATCGGCGGCATGTAGATCACGACGGCCGCGTCGACCTCGTCGGCGGCCAGCTCGCCGGCCAGCGCCGCGCCGAACTCGGCCGGCCCGGCCGCGGCGCCCAGGTTGACCGGCGGGCGCGGTTCGAGGCCGGCCGCCAGGCAGGAGTCGGCGGCCAGCAGGCCGAGGGCGTCGGAGTTGGTCACGAGCGCGACCCTGGGCCCGGCGGGCAGCGGCTGGTAGGCCAGGAGCTGGCCCACGTCGAAGAGCTGGATGAGGTCGTCGACCCTGATCAGGCCGGCCTGGGCGAACAGGGAGCTGATCGCGGAGTCGGGCAGCCCGAGCTCCTCGGCCGAGTGGCCGGCCGGGGTGCCGCCGCTCTTGACCACCACGATCGGCTTGTTGCGCGCGATGCGCCTGGCCAGCCGGGTGAACTTGCGCGGGTTTCCCAGCGACTCCAGATAGAGCAGGATGACCTCGGTCGCGGAGTCCTCCTCCCAGTACTGCAGGAGGTCGTTGCCCGAGACGTCGGCGCGGTTGCCGGCCGAGACGAACGACGAGATGCCCATGCCGCGCTGGGCCACGCGCTGGAGCAGCGCGGTGCCGAGCGCGCCCGACTGGCTGAAGAAGCCCACCCGGCCCCGCCCCGGGACGGTGGCGGCCAGCGTGGCGTTGAGCTTGACGGCCGGGTCGGTGTTGGCGATGCCCAGGCAGTTGGGGCCGACCACGCGCAGGCCGTAGGAGCGGGCGATGCGGGCCAGCTCGTCCTGCCGGGCGCGGCCGGACGCGCCGGTCTCGCCGAACCCGGAGGAGACCACGACCAGCCCGTGCACGCCCTTCTCCGCGCACTCCTTGACCACGTCGAGGACGCCCTCGGCGGGCACGGCCACGACCGCCAGGTCGACCTCGCCGTCGATCTCGGTCACGCTGGGGTAGGCCCGCACGCCCGCGACGGCCCGCACCTGGCGGTGGACGGGGTAGACCGGGCCGGTGAAGTCGGCCGCCAGCAGGTTGCGCAGGACGGTCTGGCCGACGCCGCCGGGCTCGCGCGAGGCGCCGATGACCGCGACCGACCCCGGGGACAGCAGGCGCGCGATCGACCGCGACTCGGCCCGGTGCTCGCGCGAGGTCGTGACCTCCGCCGAGGTCTCGGTAGGGGTCAGGTCGAGGGTCATCCGGACGACGCCGTCGGCGAACTGGCTCTGCGCGGTGTAGCCGGCCTGCCGCAGGACGCCCATCATCTTCATGTTGGCGGGCAGCACGTCGGCGACGAACCGCTCGATGCCGCGCTCGCGGGCCGTGGCCGCCAGGTGCTCCAGCAGCACGGAGGCCACGCCCCTGCCCTGGTGGGCGTCCTCGACCAGGAAGGCGACCTCGGCCTCGCCCGGCTCGGTGCGGTCGTAGCGGATCACCGCGACCATCTCGGCGCCGATGGTGGCGATGAGGGCCACGCGGTTGACGTAGTCGACGTTGGTGAAGCGCTCGACGTCGCGGTCGGACAGCCGGGGCCGGGGGCCGAAGAACCGGAAATAGATCGACTCGGCCGACAGACGGGAGTAGAAAGCACGGAGACGGTCGGCGTCGGCGGGCCTGATGGGGCGCACGTGAGCGGTGCCCCCGTCGGCCAGGACGACGTCGGCCTCCCAGTGAGCCGGATATTGTGCCTCCACGCCACGAGCGTAAACCCGCATCCCACATGCCAAGACCGGTGGGCCTCTTGGGCAACGCTTGTGCATCGACTGCTGCCCGGTGTCCGGGGTCAGCCCCACGAACAGCCCGGAAGCTGTTAGTTTTGCCGTGGCCAGGGTCGTTCTGAAGGCAGCAAGGTGGTGGCATCATGACGCGGGTCGTCGTGGTGGGCGATCTCATGACCGACGCGGTCGCGCGCGCCCGTTACGCGCTCGCCAGGGCGAGTGACACGCCCGCGATCGTGACGATGCACGGCGGCGGCTCCGGCGCCAACATCGCCTCGTGGCTCGCCGTCGAGGGCGCGGAGGTGGCCTTCATCGGCCGCCGGGGCGCCGACATCACCGGCCGCAACCGCGACATGGAGCTGATGGGCTACGGCGTCGACGCCCGGCTCGTGATGGATCCCGAGCGGCCCACCGGCACCTGCGTGGTGCTCGTCACGCACAAGGGCGAGCGCACGATGCTCTCCGACCCGGGCGCCAACGCCGCCCTGTCCCCAGAAGACCTGCCGCGCGACCTGTTCGCCTCGGGCGCCCACCTGCACCTGTCGGGCTACACGCTGGTCAACGAGGGCTCGCGCGACGCCGGTCTCGCGGCGCTCGACATGGCGCGCCGCACGGGCATGTCGATCTCGGTCGACTGCGCCTCCTCGGCGCCGCTGGAGCGCACGGGCGCCGAGCCGTTCCTCGAATGGACCAACGGCGCGAAGCTGCTGTTCGCCAACATCGACCAGGCCAAGGTGCTGACCGGCCGCGACGACGCCGAGGCCGCCGCCAAGGTGCTCACCGCGTGGTTCCCGCAGGTCGTCATCAAGATGAACGCCGAGGGCGCGCTGTGGTTCAGCAACGGCCGCCCCGACCCGGTCCGGGTGGCCGCCGAGCCGGTCGACAAGATCGTCGACGGCACGGGCGCGGGTGACGCGTTCTCGGCCGGTTTCCTGCCGCCGTGGCTGGCCGGCAAGCCGCCGGCCGAGTCGCTGGCCGCCGGGTGCCGGCTCGCCGCCAAGGCCATCATGCACCTGGGCGCGCGCCCGCCGTTCTGACCCGCTCCCCGGCCGGGCCTTCCCTGCCCCGGCCGGGTTTCCTTCCGCCGGTCAGGACGTGGTGGCCAGCGCGAGCGGCAGCACGGCCGGCGCGCCCGCGTGCCGGATCAGGGCCGCCGCCAGGGTCATCGTCCAGCCCGTGTCCACGCGGTCGTCGATCAGCAGCACCGGGCCGCCGCACTGGGCGATCGCGGCGCCGAGGTCCTTCGGCATCGCCAGCGTGCCCCTGATCGCCTGGACGCGCTTGGCGCTGTTGAACTGCCGGCCCGGTGACCCCGCCCGGTAGCCCAGCTCGCCCAGGTAGGTCAGCCGGCCCACCTGCGCCAGCCGTTCGGCGAAGCCGCGCACCAGCAGTGGACGCGTCGCCGACGGCACGTTGACCACGGCCACCGGCCGCTCCTGCCAGTCCCACGCCGACAACACCTGGACGACGGCCTTGAACATGTCGTCGGCCATCGGCCCGTCGGCTCCGGCGAGCAGCTCGCGCAGCCGGTTGCCCCAGCCGATGTCGGTCAGCCGGCCGAGCGCGCGGCCCGGCTCGGCGCCGAGCTCGGGCTTGATCCTGCCGGACAGGTCGGCCAGGCCGGTGGGCCACTGCCTGCGCGCCTCGATCTCGACGCCGGGCCTGCTCAGGCGTTCGCGGGCGCTCTCGACGGCCTGGGCGGCGATCTCCGGCGAGCGGTGGCGGCCGGTGCAGTTGTCGCAGCGGCCGCAGGGCGTGGCGGTGTCGTCGTCGAGGTGCCTGCGCAGGTACTGCTCGCGGCACTCGTCGGTGGTCAGGTAGCGCAGCATGGCGTCCTGCTCGGCCTTGCGCTCGGCGGCGATGCGGGCATAGCGCTCGGTGTCGTAGGCCCAGGGCTCGCCGGTGGACTCCCAGCCGCCCTTGACCCGGCGCACGGCGCCGTCGACGTCGAGGACCTTGAGCATCATGTCCAGGCGGCTGCGGCTCAGGTCGACCGCGGTCTCCAGGGCCTGGGTGGACATCACGCCGCCCTGTTCGAGCGCCTGGAGCGTGGCGCGCACGACGGGCTCGGGCGGGAAGGCCAGGGAGGTGAAGTAGGCCCAGATCTCGCGGTCTTCCGTGCCGGGCAGCAGGATGACCTCGGCCCGCTCGACGCCGCGCCCGGCCCGGCCGACCTGCTGGTAGTAGGCGACGGGCGACTGCGGCGCGCCGACGTGCACGACGAAGCCCAGGTCTGGCTTGTCGAACCCCATGCCGAGCGCGCTCGTGGCCACCAGCGCCTTGATCTTGTTGTTGAGCAGCGCCTCCTCCGCGGCCAGCCGCTCGGCCGGGTCGGTCTGGCCGGAGTAGGCGGCCACCTCGTGGCCCTGCTCGCGCAGGTAGCCGGCGATCTCGTGGGCGGCGGCGACGGTGAGCGTGTAGACGATGCCGGAGCCGGGCAGCTCGCGCAGGGTCTGGGCCAGCCAGGCCAGGCGCTGCTCGGCCGAGGGCAGCTTGACGACGCTCAGGTGGAGGCTCTCGCGCTCCAGCGGGCCGCGCAGCACGAACGTGCCCTCGCCCATCTGCTCGGCGACGTCGCGGGTGACGCGGGCGTTGGCCGTGGCGGTGGTGGCCAGCACCGGGATGCCGGGCGGCAGCTCGTCGAACAGCGTGGCGAGCCGGCGGTAGTCGGGCCGGAAGTCGTGGCCCCAGTCGGAGATGCAGTGGGCCTCGTCGACGACCACGAGCCCGGCGCTCTCGGCCAGCTCGGGCAGCACGTTGTCGCGGAAGTCGGGGTTGTTGAGCCGCTCGGGGCTGACCAGCAGCACGTCGACCATGCCCTCGGCGACCTGGCCGTAGATCTCCTCCCACGCCTCGGGGTTGGCGGAGTTGATGGTGACGGCCCTGATGCCGGCACGCTCGGCGGCGGCGATCTGGTTGCGCATGAGGGCCAGCAGCGGCGAGACGATGACCGTGGGGCCCTCGCCGAGCTCGCGCAGCAGGGCGGTGGCCACGAAGTAGACGGCGGACTTGCCCCAGCCGGTGCGCTGCACGACGAGCACCCTGCGCCGGTCGAGCACGAGCGCCTCGATGGCGGACCACTGGTCGTCTCGCAGCCGGGCGTGGTCGCCGGCCAGGGCCCGCAGCCGCTCCTCGGCCTCTTCGCGCAGCATCGCCGCGTCGGGGGCTTCAATCATGCCCCCCTTATTACCAGCTTCCACCGACGGAACCGGCCCACCGGCGCGTCCCGGCCCGGACGAAGGGGCGGGGCCGCCGCCCGGAATTCGCCCCGTCGGGCTGGGTCTCGCTCAAGCTGTGAGGCGCTCCTTGTCCGCGTGCTCGGGGAAGGCGTTGATCGTGACGCGGTGCATGCGGCGGCGTTCGGTGTAGTCGGCGACCGCGTAGTGCTGGGTGGGGCGGTTGTCCCAGAAGGCCAGCGTGCCGGGACGCCAGTTCAGCCTGCACTGGTACTCGGGCGAGCGGATGTGGTCGATGAGCAGCGGCAGCAGGGCCTCGTTCTCCCGGTCGCTCAGCCCCACCAGGCGGGTGGTGGAGGCGCGGTTGACGAACAAGGCCTTGCGCCCGGTCTCGGCGTGCACGCGGACCACCGGGCGCTCTATCGGCGGCCATTTGGCCTGGATCTCGGCCAGGTCGAACGGGTGCCCCTTGGAGATCGCCTTCTTCATCGACATCGTGATGTCGTGCACGGCGGTCAGCTCGTCGCACAACCGCTGGATCGACGGCGACAACGTCTCGTAGGCCAGGTAGGTGTTGGCCCAGCAGGTGTCGCCGCCCACGCTCGGCAGTTGCACGCAGCGCAGCAGCGAGCCCATCGGCGGCGTGGGCTCGAAGGTGTTGTCGCTGTGCCATTCGTCCCCGCCCTCGCCCTTCGGGGAGGTCTGGTCGAGGATGTGGATCGGGCTGCCGGAGTCCTTCTTGAACGCCGGATGGTTGAGCGTGCCGAAGTTGAGGGCGAACTGCAGGTGCTGCTCGTCGTCGATGTGCTGGTCGCGGAAGAACAGCACCAGGTGCCGCAGCCACCCCTCACGCAGGGTCGCGACGTCTTCCGGGGAGAGGGGTTTGCGCAGATCGACCCCGGTGACCTCGGCGCCGATGTGCTTGGTCACGGGATGGAACTCGATCATGGCGAAGCCTCCGGGGGCGGGGGGACGGGGTCCTCGCCTCCGACGGTAAGACCCAAGCAATTGCTTGGTCAAGGCCGGGGCGGCGCGCCGACGAGTCGCGGGCACCCGAGTCTCTTCGGCACAATGTTCGACATGGCCCGACGTACGACTGCACCCCCGCCTGAGGACTTCGAGGAGCGGATCGTCGACATCGACGTCTCCTCCGAGATGCGCAAGAGCTATCTCGAGTACGCGTACTCGGTGATCTACCAGCGGGCCCTGCCCGACGCTCGCGACGGCCTCAAACCGGTGCAGCGGCGCATCCTCTACTCCATGAGCGAGATGGGCCTGCGTCCAGAGCGCGGCCACGTCAAGTCCTCGCGCGTCGTGGGCGACGTCATGGGCAAGCTCCACCCCCACGGCGACAGCGCCATCTACGACGCCCTCGTGCGCCTGGCGCAGCCGTTCTCGATGCGCCTGCCGCTGGTCGACGGCCACGGCAACTTCGGCTCCCCCGACGACCTGCCGGCCGCCATGCGGTACACCGAGGCCAGGCTGGCCCCGGCGGCGATGCTCATGGTGGAGTCGCTCGACGAGGACACCGTCAACTTCAAGCCCAACTACGACGGCCAGGAGACCGAGCCCACGGTCATGCCGTCGGCGTTCCCCAACCTGCTGGTCAACGGCACCACCGGCATCGCGGTCGGCATGGCGACCAACATGGCGCCGCACAACCTCGCCGAGGTCGTGGCCGCCGCCCGCCACCTGATCAAGAAGCCCGACGCCACGCTCGACGAGCTGATGAAGTTCGTGCCCGGCCCCGACCTGCCGACCGGCGGCTCGATCATCGGGCTCCAGGGCGTGCGCGACGCCTACGAGACCGGGCGCGGCACGTTCCGCATGCGGGCCAGGTGCGCGGTCGAGCAGATCACGCCGCGGCGCAAGGGCATCATCGTCACCGAGCTGCCCTACAACGTCGGCCCCGAGCGGGTGGTCACCAAGATCAAGGAGCTGGTGACCAGCAAGAAGCTCCAGGGCATCGCCGACCTGAAGGACCTCACCGACCGGCACAAGGGCCTGCGCCTGGTCATCGAGATCAAGAACGGCTTCATCCCCGAGGCCGTCCTGGAGGAGCTCTACCGGCTGACGCCGATGGAGGAGACCTTCGGCATCAACAACGTCGCCCTGGTCGACGGCGAGCCGCGCACGCTCGGCCTGCGCGAGCTGCTGCAGGTCTACGTCGACCACCGGCTGGAGGTCGTGCGGCGCAGGTCCGAGTTCCGCCGGCGCAAGCGCGAGGAGCGCCTGCACCTGGTCGACGGCCTGATCATCGCGCTGCTCAACATCGACGAGGTCATCCAGGTCATCCGTTCCTCCGACGACTCGGCGCAGGCCCGCGCCCGGTTGATGGAGGTCTTCGACCTGACCGAGATCCAGGCCGCCTACATCCTCGACACGCCGCTGCGCCGGCTCACCAGGTTCGACAAGCTGGAGCTCGACCAGGAGAAGGAGACGCTGAGCGAGGAGATCGCGGCGCTCACCGAGATCCTGTCCTCGGAGGCGAAGCTGCGGCAGGTGGTCTCGGGCGAGCTGGCCGAGGTGGCCAAGAAGTACGCCACGCCGCGCCGTACCGTGCTGCTGGAGGCGCCGGGCGTGGCCCGCACGCCGGTGGTGTCGCTCCAGGTGGCCGACGACCCGTGCTGGGCGCTGCTGTCCTCCACGGGGCTGCTGGCCCGCACCTCCGACGCGGCTCCGCTGGCGGGCGACGGCGATCGCTCGGCGCACGACGTGCTGGTGTCGGTGGCGCGCACGTCCGTACGCGGCGAGGTGGGCGTGGTGACGTCGCTGGGGCGGTTGATCCGGGTCCAGGTCGTCGACCTGCCGACGCTGCCGCCCTCGGCCAACCCGCCGACGTTGTCGGGCGGCCATCCGGTCTCCGAGTTCGTCGCGCTGCAGCCCGACGAGAAGGTCGTGGGCCTCGGCTCGCTCGACCCCGACAGCCCCGGGCTGGCGCTCGGCACCGCCCAGGGCGTGGTCAAACGGGTGGTGCCCGACTACCCGGCCAACCGCGACGACTTCGAAGTGATCACCCTCAAGGACGGCGACACCGTGGTGGGCGCCGCCGAGCTCGACTCCGAGGACCACGACCTGGTCTTCATCTCCTCCGACGCCCAGCTCCTGCGCTACCCGGCCTCGCTGGTGCGCCCCCAGGGGCGGCCGGCCGGCGGCATGGCCGGCATCCGGCTCGACGACGGCGCCCGGGTGATCTGGTTCGGCGTGGTCGACCCCTCGCGTCCGGCGCAGGTGGTCACCGTGGCCGGGTCCTCGACGGCGCTGCCGGGCACGCAGGTCGGGGGCGGCAAGGTCTCCGACTACGCCGAGTTCCCGGCCAAGGGCCGGGCCACCGGCGGCGTGCGGGCCCAGCGGTTCCTGAAGGGCGAGGACGAGCTGCTGCTCGCCTGGGCCGGCCCCGCGCCCGCCAAGGCCGTGTCGGCGGTGGGCAAGCCGGTGCCGCTGCCGGAGGAGATCGGCCGCCGCGACGGCTCAGGCGTGCGGCTGACGCACACCATCGGCGCCGTCGGCGGCGCCCTGGCCGCCGGGCCGCAGGCCGACGCGCCGCCGCCGGTGCCCGAGGAGGAGTGATCCCCGGCTGACCGGCGTCACGAAGGCCCGCCCCGCCTGCGCGGGGCGGGCGTCCGGTCAGTCGCGGCAGAGGCAGAACGTGTGGCCGGCGGGGTCGAGGAAGACCCGGAAGCTGTCGTCCTCGCTCGGCTGCCGCTCGTGCTTGGTCGCGCCGATCTCCAGCACCTGCCGCTCGGCCTTGTCCATGTCGGTGACGGTGACGTCGATGTGGAGCTGCTGCGGCCGATCGCCCTCCGGCCAGGTCGGCGGCCGGTGGCCGGGCACGCGCTGGAAGGCCAGGCGCTTGGGCGAGCCGCCGTCCTCGACGACCACCCAGCTGTCGTCCTCGTACGTGACGGGCCAGCCGAGCAGGCGCGCGTAGAACTCGGCGAGCGCCCGCGGCTCCGGGCAGTCGAGGACCGTCGTGCGGAACTCCGCGATGCCGGCCATCATTCACCTCCTGGACTTGTTTCGCCGGCGTCCCGGCCGACGAGAATGAACGTCATGGCTGCCAATTCGTTCATGGTTCCCCTGGGCACGCCCGCGCCCGCCTTCGACCTCACCGCCATCGACGGCGGCAGCGTCTCGCTCGCGGACCTCAAGGGCTCCCCCGCCACGCTCGTGGTCTTCCTGTCCAACCACTGCCCCTACGTACGGCACATCGAGACGGGCCTCGGCACACTGGCCGCGGGCTACGGCTCCAGGCTGTCGGTGGTGGGCATCTGCAGCAACGACAGCGTGAACTACCCCGACGATGATCCCACACACCTGGCCGAACAGGCCCGGCGCGCGGGGTTCCCGTTCCCGTACCTGCTGGACGACACCCAGGACGTCGCCAAGGCCTACCGCGCGGCCTGCACGCCCGACTTCTTCCTCTACGACGGCGATCTGCGGCTCGTCTACCGGGGGGAGTTCGACGGGTCGCGCCCGGGCAACTCCGTCCCGGTGACCGGCTCCTCGCTGCGGGCGGCGATCGACGCGCTGCTCGCGGGCGATCCCGTCCCGGCCGAGCAGCGCGCCTCGATCGGCTGCGGCATCAAGTGGCGGCCGGGGAACGAGCCCACGGCCTGACCACAGGCTGAGCGCCGTCAGGCGGAGGCGGCTGCCTCGATGGCGGCGGGCAGGGCGAGCAGGAGCTCGTGGGGCTCGCCGCCGGTCCACGACCGGATCAGCCGGGCCCCGGCCTCGCCCGGGTCGAACTCCTCGCAGCCGAGCGGACCGAAGCAGCCCGCCTGGTCGAGCATGAGGATGATCGGGTCGTCCTCGGGCAGGCCGGCGGCGTACGCGGCGGTGTCGAGCAGGGCCAGCGCGCATCTGGCGTTGCGCCCGTCGTCGTTGGACTCCACACGGTCGAGGCGGCGCCGGGCCTGAGCGCGGAGATACGCGGCGAGCGATTCGGACCTACTCACGACTGACCTTCTTCGACGACGTACAGATGGTGACGACATCATCACCCAAGGTGAGTGAATTTCGTGGGACCTTCGGGAACTCGCGCCAGTCGCCACCCCGGAAAGCATCAGCTTTGGGACGTGCGGGAAGATCTGAGGCATGACTGCGTTCGACGACCTGTATGCCGCCAACGCGAAGTACGCCAAGGACTTCGGCGACTCCGGGCTCACCGGCCGGGCAGCCCGCGGGCTTGCCGTGGTGACCTGCATGGACTCCCGCATCGACCCGCTGGGCCTGCTGGGCCTGCAGCCCGGCGACGCCAAGATCCTGCGCAACGCCGGCGCGCGGGTCACCGACGACGTGCTGCGCACGCTGGTGCTCGCCGTGTACCTGCTCGGCGTCGAACGCGTCCTGGTCATGCCGCACACCGACTGCGGGATGACCAAGGTGACGGACGCCGACGTGCACGACCTGACCAGCGCCCGCGGGGTGGACACGCGCAGCCTGGAGTTCCACACCGTCCCCGACCAGGGCGAGGCGCTGCGCCACGACCTCACCCGCATCCGCACGACCCCGTTCCTGCCCGCCGGCATGCCGGTGACGGGCGCGATCTACGACGTGCGCACGGGCCTGCTCACGCCGGTCGGCGACTGATCTCGCCGCGTTCGCGCTGGAAGGTGGCGTACAGCCACCACAGCGACGGCACCAGCAGGACCGCGCCGACGGCCAGCGAGCCCAGGCTGGCCCCCAGCACCGCGTCGGTGGCCGCGGCCTGGTCGAGGGTGAGGCCGGGGAGCAGCACGGGGTACTGCCCCACGCCCCAGCCCCACAGCAGACCGGTCACGGCCAGCGCGGCGCTGAGGCGTACCGCCAGATAGGCCCGCCGCCACAGCAGCACCAGCGAGGCCAGCCCGGCCAGCACCGACAGCGCCAGCAGCGGCAGGGCGCGGCCGGTGGTCAGCTCGGCGAACAGGGCGGGCGTGTCGGCGCGCAGCACGAGCAGGCTCACCGCCGCCAGCACGCCGACCACCGCCCCGCAGCCCAGCGCCCGCCGCCGGAACTCCTCGGCCAGGTCCTCCTGGCCGCCGCGCTGGGCGTCGCGGGTCAGATAGACGGCGGCCAGGTACGCGGCCGTGCCGACGCCCAGCGCGCCGACCGCCATCGACGTGGGGTTGACCCAGCTCCCGACCAGGTCGCCCTTGGCGACGCCGGGCGGCACCCGGCCGGAGGCGATGCCGCCCGCCGCGGCGCCGAGGAAGAACGGGGTCACCACCGAGGAGAAGGCGAAGGTCGCGCCGAACAGCCGCCGCTGCCAGAGCCGCGAGGAGACCTTGCGGAACGCGAACGCCGCGCCGCGCCCGATCACGCCCAGCGCCACCAGCGTGAGCGGGATGTAGAGGGTGGAGGCGACCGAGGCGAACACCGACGGCACGCCGGTCCAGGCCAGCACGATCACGAAGATCAACCAGACGTGGTTGGCCTCCCAGACCGGCCCGATGGAGTGCTCCACCAGGTCCCGCCGCCGCCGGCCGCGCTCGGCGCCGCCCGCCAGCAGGTCCCAGACGCCGCCGCCGAAGTCGGCGCCCCCGAACAGGACGTACGCCGTCAGCCCGACCCACAGGACGGCCAGCATGATCTGCGGCAGCGGCATCGTCACACGACCTTGTAGCCGGCGACGTCGCGCTCCTGCGGCGCCAGCGGCACGGGCACGTCGCGGGCCAGGCGGCGCAGCACGTACACGGTGGCCACGGTCAGGACCACGTAGACCGCCGTGACCAGCGCGAACCCGTACACCAGGCCCGGCGCGGGGTTGACCGCCTCGGCCGTGCGCATCACCCGGAACACGATCCACGGCTGACGTCCGACCTCCGTGACCACCCAGCCGCTCTCCAGCGCCAGCACGGCGGCCACGCCCGACAGCGCGGCGGCACGCAGGAACCACGGGGACTCCGGCAGGTCCCGCCGCCGTTTCCAGGACAGCGCGAGGCAGGCTCCGAGCAGCAGCAGCCCGAAGCCCACCAGCACCATGATCTGGAACGCCCAGTGCACCAGGTTGACCGGCGGCCAGTCGGCGGGCGGCACCTGCTCCAGGCCGGCGATCTCCGCGTGCGGGTTCCAGTGGGCCAGCAGGGACAGGCCGTAGGGGATCTCCAGGGCGTACCTCAGCTCGCCGTCCACCGCGATCCCGCCCAGGTGCAGCGGCACGTCCCGGCCCGTACGGAACACGCCCTCCATGGCGGCCAGCTTGACCGGCTGGTACTCGGCCACGAAGTGCGCGGCCCAGTCGCCGACGCCGATCTGCACGGGCGTGACGGCCGCCGCGACCGTGAGCGGCAGCAGCAGGCCGAGCCGGTGGTAGCGGTCGCGGCGGCCGCGCAGCATGGCGACCGCGTACACGCCGGCCATCAGGAAACCGGCGACCATGAACGCCGCCAGGATCATGTGCACCGTCTGGGGCGGCGTGGCCCGGTTGAACATCGCCGCCCATGGATCGACGGCCACGATCCGGCCGTCCGCGACCTCGTACCCGGCGGGCTGCTGCATCCAGGCGTTGGCGGCGACCACGAAGAACGCGCTGGCCACCCCCGCCAGCACGATCGGGATCCCGGTCAGCAGGTGCGCGACGGGGCGCAGGCGGTCCCAGGCATACAGGTAGATGCCGAGGAAGATGGCCTCGACGAAGAACGCGATGCCCTCCAGCGAGAACGGCAGACCGATGACCTCGCCGTACACGCCCATCATGCCCGGCCACAGGAGGCCCATCTCGAACGACAGGATCGTCCCGGAGACCGCGCCGACCGCGAACAGCACCCCGAGCGCCCTGGCCCAGCGCCGCGCCAGCAACCGGTAGTTGTTGTCCCCGGTGCGATGCCCCCGCCACTCGGCCAGCAGGGTGATGGCGGGCATGCCGACGCCGAGACAGGCGATGATGATGTGCCAGCCGAGCGACAACGCCATCTGCATGCGCGCCGCCCCCAGATCCACCGCCGCCGCCCCCGCGACCGCCCCCATCGCCGCCCCACTCCCTGCCCATCGGGCCGTCCGTTTCGTGGGGGATCTGGCATGACTCGTTCCCGGAGGTGATCCGCGAAACGGCTGCGTCCCGCCCGTACCCCACCGACCCGTGGATGACACTACGTAACTGTCGCTTACCTTCCGTATAGGCACGGCGCTCGCAGCACGACCGTAACCACCCCGCACCGCCGCAGCCGGAGCCCTGACGACAGCGGCGGCGGGCCAAACCCGACCGCCCTCGCAAGGACCGAGCCCGAGACCGCAGAGCGGCAGAACCACCAGCCCCAGGACCAGCCATCCGCCACCCGCAAGGGCTCATGCGCCAAGAGCACTCAAACCCAACAGGAATTCCCACTGCCGCCCTCAGCACCCCTACCGCGCTCCCCCGTCTCCCCCAACCCCACCAGCCCCTTCCAGCTCGAACCCTCGCCTTAACAGCCCGGCCTCCTCTCACCGCCTCTCAAACGCCCCTCACACCGGATGCTCCCGCCACCGCCCTGGCCCCCTGGCGTCGCCACCCATGCCACAAGCGTGGCGGTGCGGGCAGAGGAAGGGCGCTTGCCCCCCGCGCGACAACCCCGCCCCCGTGCCCAGCACCCCAGCACGCCAGCACCCCGGCTCCCCGGCCCCCCGGCCCCCCGGCTCCCGGCATGCTGGCTCCTCGGCTCTCCGGCCTGGTCCCCGAGCTCCCCGCCTCAACCGCTCCAAATGGCGCCCCGGCGACGGCCGACCGCGCTTGGCCGCCCCTACATCCCGACGCCCAATGACGGCTCGGTTTCTCTCGCGGCCCCTCTGGCCGACATGAGGCCGCCCCCATGGCCCAGCTTGCCCGGTGCCGGAGACACGGCCTGCCCCCTCGCGCCTCCTCGGGTCCCTCACCCCTCCCTCTTGGGCCCACTCCGCCCTAGCAGTTCGTCCTGGGGGCTGGGCTGAGCGGCCTCAGCCGAGCACGTGCCCGCCCTCGCCCACCTCGATGCGCGCCCGGCCAGGCCGTCATCCCTCGCCCCCCCAGTCGCACCGCAACACCAAGAAGCCCGCCCGCCCGCCACATCAAGCCGCGCCAGGAGGCCCCAGAAGCCTCCACAACGCCCTTGTAACGCCCTGGCCCCAGCCGTGTGACCTCAGAACCCCGCCTAAGGCTCTGGGGGGCCTAGCCGCAGCGCTGGTCCGGTGCAGGGCCGCCCAACGAAGCTCGTGCAATGGCCCTCGACGCCGCAAGCGCCACATCGCTCCTCACCAGCATCCACCGTGACGACCGGTTTCACGGCCACTACGAGCACACCCGAGCGGCGCTGGTTGCGAGTAACGGCCCAACCTGACCCGCCGACAGCCCCGGTCGATGCCCCGGCGTGGACCTGGACCATGAACAGGCCCCAACGGCCCGTCGCTTCCGCGGCCAGAGAGCCCGCCCTGGTAGCACATCAGGCTGAGGACGTTGGGGGCTTGCGGTGACGCGCCCTCTGTCGCGCGTGGTCTTTCTCAGGCAGCTCGATCTCGCATGCCACCGACGATTTAGCCCGCCGGGAGGGGCTTCGACCCCCGTGCCATCGGACTGCGCCCTGGGCCGGGCTTCAGGGGACCACCGAAAATCACGTCACCGTGCCTCACCTTGGCCCATGGGCACAAGGTGATGTCGGCGTCAGAGGGCCAGGCCGCCGCCGAGCTCAGGAGGACACCGGATCCGGACCGGCATCGGGCTCAGTGCGGCATGTCTGGCTCGGGGGACATGTCTGGCTCGGGGGACATGTCTGGCTCGGGGGGCTATGTCTAGGGCCTCGGAACGGCCCCCCGCCATCAGGGCGTCTTGGCGACCCCGAGGAGGTGTGGCAGTGGCAGCGGATGGCGCGCTGGCTGGCATGAGGAAGCCCTCGTGGGCGGGGTGGCGCACCTTCCGGCGGATGCGCGAGCGCTACACGTTCGGTACGGCAAGGGCTGTTTGACGACCCTGGCGGGCCTGGCTCAAAGGCCCCTTTCCTCAGCCGGAAATGGCCCGTCGCCCCTGCCGATGACGTTGAAGCCCGCTAGCGCCGCAGGCATGGCGCCAGACCTCCGGGATCCGAGACGTTCCGTGCGCCGGCGTCGTCAAAACCCGGGGCCAGGCATGTGACCCCGGGTGGGCGCTTCAGGGCTCAGGCGTCGATGTGATCGCGGTCGACCTCGGCCGCGCTGCTGACGATGAACTCCCGTCGCGGCGCCACGTCGCTCCCCATCAGCAGGCTGAAGATGGCCTCGGCCCCCTCGGCGTCCTCGATGCGCACCCGGCGCAGCACGCGGTGCCGCGGGTCCATCGTGGTCTCGGCGAGCTGGTCGGCGTCCATCTCCCCCAGGCCCTTGTACCGCTGCACCGGGTCCTTCCAGCGCTTGCCCCGCCGCTCCAGGTCGCGCAGGACCTTCTGCAGCTCGGCGTCGGAGTAGCAGTAGATGTACTTCTCCTTGCCGCGCCCGGGGTTGGTGAGCTCGATGCGGTGCAGCGGCGGCACGGCCGCGAACACCCGGCCGGCCTCCACCATCGGCCGCATGTAGCGGTGGAACAGGGTGAGCAGCAGGCAGCGGATGTGCGCGCCGTCGACGTCGGCGTCGGCCATGAGGATGACCTTGCCGTAGCGGGCCGCCTCGATGTCGAACGAACGCCCCGACCCGGCCCCCACCACCTGGATGATCGCGGCGCACTCGGCGTTCTTGAGCATGTCGCTCACGGACGCCTTCTGCACGTTGAGGATCTTGCCGCGGATCGGCAGCAGCGCCTGGAACTCGGAGTCGCGGGCCAGCTTGGCCGTGCCGAGCGCGGAGTCGCCCTCGACGATGAACAGCTCGCTGCGGTCGACGGCGTCGCTGCGGCAGTCGACCAGCTTGGCGGGCAGCGCGGAGTTCTCCAGGGCGCTCTTGCGCCGCTGGTTGTCACGGTGCTCGCGGGCCGCGATGCGGGCCTTGGCGGCGGCGACGATCTTCTCCAGCACGGCCCGCAGCGGCTGCTTGAACCCGCGCGGCGGGTTGGCGAACAGCTCCTTGAGCTCGCGCGAGACCACGTGGGAGACGATGCGGGTGGCCGCGGAGGTGCCGAGCACCTCCTTGGTCTGCCCCTCGAACTGCGGCTCGGGCACCCGGACGGTGACCACGCCGGTCAGCCCCTCGGAGATGTCCTCCTTGTTGACCGGGTCGTCGCCGCTCTTCAGCAGCCGGGTCTCGCGCAGCAGCTCGTTGATCGTGCGGACCAGGCCGCGCTCGAAACCGGTCAGGTGGGTGCCGCCCTTGGGCGTGGCGATCACGTTGACGAACGAGCGCACGGTCGACTCGTAACCCTTGCCCCACCGGACCGCCACGTCGACGGTGAGCTCGCGCTGCACCTCGGTGGGCGTCATGTGGCCCTGGTCGTCGAGGACCGGCACGGTCTCGTGGAAGTGGCCCACGCCCTGCAGCCGCAGCACCTCGCAGACGGGCTCGTCGCGGGCCAGGAACTCGGTGAACTCGGAGATGCCGCCGTCGAAGCGGAACTCCTCGCCGGTGCGCTCCTCGCCCCTGCTGTCGAAGACCGCGAGGGTCAGGCCGGGCACCAGGAACGCGGTCTGCCGCAGGCGCACGTGGATCTCGTCGAGCGAGACCTCGGCGTCGGGCAGGAAGATCTGCTTGTCGGCCCAGAAGCGCACCCGGGTGCCCGTGACGTTCTTGGGCAGGTTGCCGCCGATCCGCAGCCCGGACTTCTTCTTGAACTTGGCCGTGGGCCCGTCGCCGTCGAAGACGCCGGGCACGCCGCGCCTGAAGCTGATCTCGTGGACCCGGCCGTCGAGGTCGACCTCGACGTCGAGCCGCGAGGACAGGGCGTTGACCACGGAGGCGCCCACGCCGTGGAGGCCGCCGGAGGCGCCGTAGGAGCCGCTGCCGAACTTGCCGCCGGCATGAAGCTTGGTGTAGACGAGCTCGACGCCGGCCAGGCCGGTCTTGGGGTGGATGTCAACGGGGATGCCGCGGCCGTTGTCCCGCACCTCGATGGAGCCGTCGGCGTAGAGCTCGACCTCGATGCGGTCGCAGTGGCCGGCCAGGGCCTCGTCGACCCCGTTGTCCACGATCTCCCAGAGGCAGTGCATGAGCCCGCGGCTGTCGGTGGACCCGATGTACATGCCCGGCCGCTTGCGTACGGCCTCGAGGCCCTCAAGCACCGACAGGTGACGAGCTGTGTAACCCGCCTCCACTACCGTCACTCTTGCTCCCCTGGTCTAAGCATCGAACACGTGTGCGTAGCCTACCGTTCTTCCCTCAGGCGCGCGTACAAGCTTGCCATGGCGACACGTTTGCCGTTACCAACCGGCTGATCACCATTACTTTCGGACACATTCTGCTCTGGGCGTAGCGAGGCGGAGGTTGGGAACGTCCACGTCCGGTTAGATGTTGTCTCAAGTGACTGACGCCAGATCCTCGCTTCGGCGGGGGTGACCCGAAAGGCGATACGTGACTGGAGCTCTCGCCCCCGTTAAGCCGCTGACGGCCCTCGACCGCTGCGACCGCTGCGGCGCCCAGGCCTACATTCGCGCGACCCTGCCTGTTGGTGGGGAGCTGCTGTTCTGCGCCCACCATGGGCGTCAGCACGTCGCAGCGCTGCGCGAAAAGGGCGCCGACATCCTGGACGAGTCGGCTCGCCTCAGCGAAACCCCGTCAATGAACCCCAACGACGACCGCTGACGCGTTCGTTGTGATCACATAACCACATATTGCACGACCAGTTCGGCGATCCCGGCGCACCACGCCGGGGTCGCCGTTCTGCGTTCAGCCCCGTCCTGGGGGCCCGCCCAGCCCGCCCCCAGCCGGTGGCCCAGGCGCCCGCCAGCGGCGACTCAGGTCGTACGCACGTAGTCGTCCAGGCCGCGCAGGCGGTGGTTGGAGTCACCCCTGCAGTGGCCCACAGGGCACGCAGGCATCTGCTCAGGCCGCACGCGTGTAGTGACCCAGGGCGCACGCAGGCGGTGACTCGGGCGACGCGCAGATGGTGTCCAGGGCACACTCAGGGGGTGTTCAGGCCGCACGCATTGGTCCCGGCCCTGTGCAGGCAGTGGCCCCGGATCGTGCGCAGGTGGTGGTTCGGGCCGGGGCCGCCGTACACCAGGCCCGCCGCATGGGGGTCAGGGCTGCATGCAGGCCGAGCCCCCTCCCCGGTTCTGGCCGCGAACGTCCTGGTCCAGGGCCTTTGTGCGCCCTGGGTCAGAGTGTCCGCACGCGGTAGTGGTAGCGGCCGACGGTCTGGAAACCCTCACCGCGGTACAGAGCCTGAGCCCCGTGGTTGGGCTCGGTGGTGACGAGGTACGCGCTCTTCGCCCCGGCATGCCCGGTCAGGGCGCGCAACACCGTACGGGCCAGCCCGCGCCGCCGGGCCTGCGGCAACGTCGCCATGCAGAAGATCCCCGCCATGTCCCCCTGCGGCACGACCCGGCCGACCGCGACCGGCACGCCGTCCTCCTCGACAGCCCCGTACCAGGCGGGCACGCCGGTGCAGATGCGGGCGGCCTCCTCCAGGCCGGCGCCGTACCGGCCGTCCACGGACCACCAGGTCTCCAGCCATTCCGGCCACGGATGGTCCTCGATCCGCACGGGGCCGCCCGGCTCGGCCGACGGCGATCCGGCCATGATGACCGTCGGATCGACCAGCTCGTACCCTCTGCGGGCCAGCTCGGCGTCCAGACCGGCCCAGGTGCCGGGGCCGACGGAGAAGGCGCAGCTGTGTCCCCGCTCGCCGTAGAACGCCTCGGCGGCGCCGATCGCGGCGTCCAGGTCGGCAGGCGCATTCAGGGCGAGCACCGAGTTCGCCCGTTTGGTCACGCCGCCGGCGGAACGCAGCACCCAGCCGTCGTGGACACGCTGCTCGTAGGCCGGCCACGCCTGGTGCACCAGCAGGTCGACGTTCATCCGCGCAGCCTAGCCGACCAGCGCGAACGCCCTCTGACCGGCCCGTTAGGGTGTGGGGTTGTGCTGATTCTGCTGCCGCCGTCCGAAGGAAAGGCCGCCGAGGGGAGCGGTCCGCCGCTCGGCGAGCTGTCCTTCCCCAAGCTCGACCGTGCCCGCAAGCGGGTCGTGACCGCGCTCATCCGGGCCTCCAAGCGCCGCGACGCCGCGCAGGTGCTCGGGCTGACGCCCGGTCTGGCGGGCGAGGCGGTCAAGAACACGGTGGTGAGGACCGCCCCCACCCTTCCCGCCGCCGACCTCTACACCGGTGTCCTGTACGACAACCTCGGCCTGAACACCCTGGACGACGCCGCCAGGGCCAGGGCGGAGCAGTCCGTGCTGATCTTCTCCGGCCTGTGGGGCGTGTTGCGCGTCTCCGACCGGGTGCCCCCGTACCGCCTGTCGATGGGCGTCAGCCTGCCGCCGCTGGGCGGCCTGGCCGCCTACTGGCGCACGCACCTGGCCAAGGAGCTGGACCGGATTCCGGGGCTGGTGGTGGACCTGCGCTCGGCCACGTACGCGGGGGCGTGGCAGCCCGGCGACCGGTCGGTGTCGGTACGCGTCTTCCGCGACGGCAAGGTCGTCAGCCACATGGCCAAGGCCACCCGGGGCGAGATCGCCCGCGTCCTGCTCCAGCAGGAGGAGGCCCCCGGCACGCCGGGCGAGCTGGCCAAGATCCTCGGCAACCTGGGCTGGACGGTCGACCTCGCCGAGCCCGCGCGGACGAACCGCCCCTGGCTCCTCGACGTGCACGTCACCGACCCGGCCTGAGGCCCCCGAAAACGGCGATCGCCCCGCCCGGAGGGTTCCGGACGGGGCGATCGACGAGGTGGCTCCTAGTCCAGGTAGTCGCGCAGAACCTGGGACCGGGACGGGTGACGCAGCTTGGACATGGTCTTCGACTCGATCTGGCGGATGCGCTCACGGGTGACCCCGTAAACCTTGCCGATCTCGTCGAGCGTCTTCGGCTGCCCGTCGGTGAGGCCGAACCGCATCGACACGACGCCCGCCTCGCGCTCCGACAACGTGTCGAGAACGGAGTGCAGCTGCTCCTGCAGCAGCGTGAAGCTGACGGCGTCGGCCGGCACGATGGCCTCGGAGTCCTCGATGAGGTCACCGAACTCGCTGTCGCCCTCCTCACCCAGCGGGGTGTGGAGGGAGATGGGCTCGCGGCCGTACTTCTGGACCTCGACGACCTTCTCGGGCGTCATGTCCAGCTCGCGGGCCAGCTCTTCCGGCGTGGGCTCGCGGCCGAGATCCTGCAGCATCTGCCGCTGGACGCGGGCCAGCTTGTTGATCACTTCGACCATGTGGACCGGGATGCGGATGGTCCGCGCCTGGTCGGCCATGGCACGCGTGATCGCCTGCCGGATCCACCACGTGGCGTAGGTGGAGAACTTGTAGCCCTTGGTGTAGTCGAACTTCTCCACGGCCCTGATCAGGCCGAGGTTGCCCTCCTGGATCAGGTCGAGGAACAGCATGCCGCGCCCGGTGTAGCGCTTGGCCAGCGAGACCACGAGCCGGAGGTTGGCCTCCAGCAGGTGGTTCTTGGCCCGGCGGCCGTCTTCGGCGATCCATTCGAGCTCGGCCCGGACGTCGACCGGCAGGCTCTCGGTCTCGCCGCCGCCGAGCTGCTCCTCGGCGAACAGACCCGCCTCGATGCGCTTGGCCAGCTCGACCTCCTGCTCGGCGTTGAGCAGGGGGACCTTGCCGATCTGCTTGAGGTAGTCCTTCACCGGGTCGGCGGTGGCGCCGGCGGCGGCCACCTGGGCGACCGGGGCGTCGTCGTCGTCGTCGGACAGGATGAGGACCTCGTCCTCGGTCTTGTCCGCGGTGGCGGCGACGACGTCGGCGGCCTTGGGCTCGTCGTCGGAGTCGTCGTCGGAGTCGGAGTCACCCTCGGAGTCGGCGTCGTCCTCGGCCACGATGTCGTCGACCTCGATGTCCTCGAGGTCCTCCAGCTCCACGTCGCCGTCGAGCTCGAGATCGTCGTCGTCGTCCGCGTCGGTCGCCTTGAGGCCCTCGGGCGCCTTCGGCTTGGTCTCGGCAGGCCCAGCGCTGACTTCTGGCTTGGCCTTCTTGGCGGCGGCCGGAGCCGCCTTCTTCGGAGCGGGAGCGGCCTTCTTGGCCGGAGCCGGCTTCTTGGCGGCCGGCTCGGCCTCAGCGGCGCCCACGACCGCGGTCACGGTCTCGGGCTGCTGCTCTTTGGCGGCCGCTGCCGTCTTGGTCTTGACGGGGGCAGCGGTGCGGCGCTTTGCTGGACCACGAGACTTCTTCGGCGCAGCCGAATCCGCGGCGGTCACCACCACGGTCACGCCCTCTTTGCTGAGGTTCCGCAAGAACGCGGCGGCGTGCGACATGGGGATGTCCGCCTCCTCGAAGGCCTGACGGACATCCTCAGACTCGAGGAAACCCTGCGAGCGCCCACGCTCGAGCAGTCGCTGAATGACGGGCTCGTTCAGCTCTTGTGGCTTCGAGCGAGTCGAACTTGCAGGCGACACGAACACCTCTCGAACGAACGCGTGGCGACAATGGACCCAGATGCCCGCTGGGGGCTGTTGCCTCTCTCGGAGATCGGTGAGGCCGTGCGAAGCGCGACGGACCTGACACAGCATTGTGGCACGACCCCGCACTCCATACGGCCACCTCCCGGCGGTTGTCCTCCACCCTAGGCCGACCAAGACAGTAGTGCGTACGTAAGCGGGGCACTGATACCCGAAAGCAACCGTTATGACTGTTTCATTCAGTCACTCTTCGTGGCCGGTGGGACGTGAATTGCGAGCGCGGTAACGTCATCATCCTGTTCATATCCAGACAACATCCGGTCAACCAGGAAGTCCAGCAACATGTGCGGACTGCTGACCACCTCAGGCGGCGCTTCGGTCACAACACTGCAAATCTCTGCGAGACCGGCGTCAAGCCCTCGCTTCCTGTTCTCCACGAGACCGTCTGAGTAGAGCACCGCGGTGTGTCCCGGCGGCACCACGAACCGGAACTGGCGGCGGCTGGTCGGCCAGCCGAGCGGCGTGCCGGGCTCGGCGTCGCACAGGATCGCCGTGCCCTGGGGCGAGACGAGGACGGGCGGCGGGTGGCCGGCCATGGCCAGCGTGCCCTCGCCGGTGACCGGCTCGACGACCATGTAGGCCAGCGTGGTGACCTGCTCCTCCTCTTCCGTGGCCTCGAAGACCCGGTCGAGGCCCGTGAGCACGGCCGCGGGCGGCGGGTTGGTGAGCGCGAGCGCCCGCATCGCGTTGCGGATGCGGCCCATGCCCGCCGCGGCCTTGACGCCCTTGCCCATGACGTCGCCGACGACCGCCGCGACACGCCCGTCCTGCAGGACGAACGCGTCGTACCAGTCGCCGCCGACCTGGACGTGGCGGCTGCCCGAACGGAAGCGCTGGGCCAGCACCAGGCCCTTGACCACGGGCAGGCGGTCGGGCAGCAGGCTGCGCTGCAGCGTCTCGGCCGTGCGGTGCTCGCGCTCGAAGAGCGTGGCCCGCTCGACGGCCAGGGCGCACTGCCCGGCCAGCGCCTCCAGGAAGACGCCGTCCTCCTGGGAGATCTTCTGCGGGCGCGTGAACGAGAAGCGCAGCGCGCCGAGCGCCCGGCCGGCGGCCAGCAGCGGCAGGCCGACCCAGGCGCGCTCGTCGCCCTGGCTGATGAACCCGGCGAGGGCCTCCTCGTCGTCGCCGGCCTCCAGCAGCTGGGCCTTCAGCGACTCGGGCGACTCGGCGAAGACCGGACGGCGGCTGTTGACGGCCATCGTCATCACGTTGGAGTGGGACAGCGGGATCTCGTCGCCCGAGCCCTGGACCTCGGGGATGCCCTCGCCGTTGACCAGCTTGAGCGCGGCGCGGTCGGTGTCGAGCAGCGCCACGGCCGAGCGGTCGGCGGCCAGGGCGGTGCGGCCGACGTCGATGATGACCTGGACGACCTGCTCGACCGTCAGGGCCTCGGCGAGCTGGGCGGTCGCGCCCTGGAGCCGGGCGGTGCGCAGGGCGGCGGCGCCGAGCTGGTCGGTCAGCCTCCCGCGCATCTCCTCGGCCTCGCGCTGCGGGGTGACGTCGGTGTTGGCGCCGACCCACTCCACGACCCTGCCGTGCCTGATGATCGGCACCGCACGCACCTCGAAGTGGCGGTAGCCGCTGGCCCGGGTGCGGACCCGGTAGTTCCACTCGAACATCGTGCGGCCGCGCAGCGCCTCGCGCCAGGCCTCCTCGGTCTGCTGGCGCTCCTCGGGGTGGACGACCTCCAGCCAGCCGTTGGCGAGGTACTCCTCCAGCCCCTGGCCGGTGATGGCGCGCCACTGGGGAGCGTCCTCGACGACGGCGCCCGTGGGCGAGGTGATCCAGACGAGCTGGGACTGCGCCTCGACCAGCGAGCGGTAACGCTCCTCGCTGCGGCGCAGCGCCTCCTCGGTCTGCCGGCTCTCGGTCACGTCGAGGCCCACCAGCGCGATGGCGCGCAGCTCGCCGGCCTCGTCGTGGACCGGCGAGAACGACAGCGACCAGTGGCGGGTGTCGCCCTCGGCGGACCGCACGCGCACGCGGCCCTCGGTGACCGGCGCGTCGCTCTCGATGACGGCCTGCACCGCGTGGGTGATGATCTGGCTCAGGTCGGCCGCCAGCACCTCGACCGGCAGGCGGCCCACCAGGCGCTCGGCGGGCACGCTGACGACGTCGCTGAACACGTCGTTGACCCGCTGGACGCGGCCATCGCCGTCGAAGAACGCGAAGGCGAACTCGGCCTCCGACAGCATGCCCTTGAACAGGGCGGAGTCTGAGATGTCCACATCCGACTCCCGGGGACGGGGAACGGAGGTCTCGGCGCTCATGGTCGGCACCTCCGTCGCGTGCCAGGGTCTCCCACGCGGCACATCTCCATAACTGTGTATCGGCGTAGCGCAGCTCCGGGCGACCGGATTCTGCAGTACATCATCGGCGATGGGCATGCGCCGACGGAAGCCCCCGCCGCCGCCCGGTCGCCATAAGGGTCAACGCATCCTGTCAAAGTCGCTCCACATTGCGCAGCAAGATCAGGTTACTCGCCCTTGGCCGCGCGCTTGGCCTCCTGCTTGGCGGCGCGCACCCGGCCCAGGCTGTCGGTGTCGACCACGTCGGCGACCGAACGGTATGACCCCTCCTCGCCGTAGAGTCCGGCTGCCTCACGCCAGCCTGACGGCTGGACCCCCAGCTGCTTGCCCAGCAATGCCAAAAAGATCTGGGCCTTCTGCTTGCCGTATCCCGGAAGGGCCTGCAGTCGTTTCAACAAGTCTTTCCCGTCGGCCGCGTCGCTCCAGATGAGCTCGGGCCGCCCGTCGTAGTGTTCGACGAGGTAGGCGGCGAGCTGCTGGACGCGGGCGGCCATCGACTTGGGATAGCGGTGCACGGCCGGCTTCTGCGCCAGGAGCGCGGCGAACGCCTCGGGGTCGCAGGCGGCGATCTCCTCGGCGGTCAGGTCGTGCCCCAGCCGCTCCGAGATGGTGTACGGCCCCGTGAACGCCCATTCCATGGGAATCTGCTGGTCGAGCAGCATGCCGACGAGCAGGGCGAGCGGGCTGCGGCCGAGGAGCTCGTCTGCCTCGTCCCGCTGGGCGAGCTGGATGCGCATGGAAACAGCTTTGCACGAGAAGCGAACACAGGCGCCTCAGAGCCTTGACACAAGGCCGAGAAAAGATGAAATGGGAGCGCAAGTCACCCTGCATACGTTCCTGGGGGTTTGCTCCCGGGTCTCCAGAGGAATCTCACATCTATGCTCGCTCTGGCCACACGCTTCCTCAGGGAGCCGGTCAGTCTCCGGCTGGCCGAAGAGTTCCTGACCGTACCCGTGGACACGATCGACCGGTGCGTGGCCGACGTGTGCGCGTGCGCCGAGCATCTCGGCGTCCCGCCCACACCGGAGGTCGTGGAGCGCATCGCGCGCGAGCACCTGCTCGCCATCGTGAACTCCGCCCCGCCGCCCCGAAGTCCCCGCTGATCGCGGCTCCACCGATAACATCGGGGTCACCAGGCCGAGTTCTCTTCACCGTTTGCGCCTGGAATACGAGAGAGTGAGGGCGTGCGCCGACACCGACGAGATCCCCGGGAGAGCAGCCCGCCCGACGACGTGTTCCAGGAGATGGTGCAGGCGGCCCGCGAGCTGCTCGCGGTGCGCAGCCCTCTCGACGCGGAGCTGATGGTCTCAGACATGATCGGGGCCTGGTGGGGCAGGCGGGTCAGGGGCGGTGACGTGGAGCAGGTCCTCGGGGAGGGCCTGGTCGACTACGCGGCCAAGGCCGGCACCCCGGCCTCCCTGACGCTGCTGGTGTGCCTGGCCTACCTGGGCACCGCCCGCCAGGGCGCCAAGGCCGAGGGCGCGGCGCTGGCGATGATGGAGTCGGGCGTGGCCAGGCCGGGCTGGGCCGACAAGGTCGGCGCGGTCAAGCCCACCGGCTGCTACGTCTCCCGCGACGCCTACGGCGACCAGGACACGGTGATCTGCACGTTCGCCTATCGCTGGAACGAGGCATCGGCGCCGAGCGACCGGCACGCGCTGGTGGTGGTCGTCGACCACAACATGAACGGCATGGCCCGCGACGCGTGGGTGTCCTCGCACGTCGACAAGCTGCTGGAGCAGGCCAGGGCCGAGGCGGCGGGCAACCCGATGCTGCTGTTCGAGGAGATCCAGCCCGAGCAGGCCAGGGCGCTGCTGGAGTCGGCCATGAAGGCCACCAGGGAGCCCAAGACGCCGCCGCCGGTGAGCGAGAGCTACAGCGCCTACCACGCCTTCGCCCGCGCCCGGCTCAAGGCGCTGCCGCCGGGCCGCAAACGTCCGGCGCCGCTGCACATCGAGGCGCCCTACAGCCGCGAGCGGCGGGCCATGCTGGCCGCCGAGTTCCTGGCCTCCGACGCGGCCGAGCACCTGTCCGACCCGTCGGCGGCCTCGCGCTGCGCCGACCACATCATCGACTACGGCTGCGAGCGCGACTTCAACCGGCCGCTGCGGGTCAGCCCGACCAAGTGCGAGACGTTCCTGCTCGACTGGCTGCCGCGCAAGGTGATGCTCAGCGTGGCCGAGCAGGAGGCGATGCCGCACGTGCTGTCGGCGTGGGTGCGCTTCGCCGCGCGCCGCACCGGCCTGCCCGAGCAGGGGCTCAAGGCCACGCTCGACGCGGTGTGGGAGGCCACGGGCAAGTTCCCCGAGGCCTACCGCGACCCCACGTCGTTCGGGCTGGACCGGCCGCTGCTGGAGCGGCTGCTGCCCGACGGCGACCTGTCGGCGCTGGCCCGGCGGGTGTTCGCGTTCCCCTACCTGCAGGGCGTGCACAACGGCATCGACCTCGACCGGCTCAACCCGGCCGACGAGGCCGACCGGCGCACGTTACTGGAGATCGACCACGGCGGCGTGATCGACCAGGAGCACCTGGCCTGGCACGAGGAGATCGCGACCCGGCTGTGGGACGGCGATCCGCCCCAGCTGTGGGAGGCCGCCCAGCGCCTGCTCGACCTCGGCCACGACCGCCACGACGTGCTCCACGTGCTGATCGAGATCGCCGAGCGCATCGGCGGCGACCCCGACGAGCTGGCCGCCGCGCTCGACGACATCGCCGACATCCCCGACGAGATCTAGAGTCCGTCCCATGTCGATGTACCGCCGGCTGGCCATGGGCCGCTACCTCGCCTCCGAGCACACCCAGGGGCCGTGGGACCCGGGCTCCCAGCACATGGGCCCGGTGACCGCCCTGATGGTCCACGAGCTCGACCGCACCGCGCCGCTGCCCGGCCTGGCGCTGTCCAGGCTGGCGGTCGACGTGTTCGCCCCGGTGCCCGTGGCCGAGCTGGAGGTCGTCACCGACGTCGTGCGCGACGGCAAGCGGGTGCAGTGCCTGTCGGCGGCCGTGTTGTCCGGCGGGCGCGAGTACGCCAGGGCCACCGCGTGGCGCATCCGCGAGGCCGACACGCCCGCCACGCCCGTCGCCGGGCCGCCCGCGCCCGTGCCGCCGCCCTCGCCCGAGCACGCGGCGTCCTACCTGGTGTCGGGTTTCGGCTACGGCAGGGCGTTCGACTGGCGGTTCGCCCGCGGCGGCCCGATGCTGACCGGCCCGGCCACGGTGTGGGGCAGGCTGACCGTGCCGCTGGTGGAGGGCGAGGAGATCACCCCGCTCGAACGGCTGGCCGCGTTCGCCGACAGCGGCAACGGCGTCAGCCCGGCCCTCGACTTCGCCACCCACGTGTTCGTCAACGTCGACCTGACGATCTCGCTGTTCCGCACGCCGGTGGGCGAGTGGACCTGCATGGACGCGGCCACCGCGATCGGCCCCTCCGGCCGCGGCCTGACCCGCACCACCCTGTACGACGAGCGCGGCGAAGTCGGCACGGCGACTCAGACGTTGTTCGTCGCGCCGAGGTAGCGCTGCGTCATGATGGTGGGATGGTGATCGACCTCAACGCCGACCTCGGTGAGGGTTTCGGCATCTGGCGGCTCGGCGACGACCTCGCGCTGCTCGACATCGTCACCAGCGCCAACGTGGCCTGCGGCTTCCACGCCGGCGACCCCGTGACGATCAGGCGCACGTGCGCCGCGGCCGTCGACCGCGGCGTGTCGATCGGCGCCCAGGTGTCCTACCGCGACCTGGCCCACTTCGGCCGCCGGGAGATGGAGGTCGAGCCCGAGGAGTTGTGCGCCGAGGTGCTCTACCAGCTCGCGGCCGTCGACGGCGTCGCCAGGGCGATGGGCGGCCGGGTCTCCTACGTCAAACCGCACGGCGCCCTGTACAACCGGGTCTGCCGCGACGAGGTGCAGGCGGCGGCGGTGATCGACGCCGTGGCCGACTACGACCCGTCGCTGCCGGTGCTGACGCTGCCGGTCTCGGCGGTGCACGGGGTGGCCGCGGCGGCGGGCGTCCCGACGGTGAGCGAGGCGTTCGCCGACCGGGCGTACACGGCGGCGGGGGCGCTGGTGCCGCGGCGCGAGGCGGGCGCGGTGATCCACGACGCCGCGGCGGTGACCGAACGGGCCCGCCGGATGGCCCTGGAGGGCTCTGTGACGGCCGTCGACGGCAGTACGGTGTCCGTCTCCGCCCGGTCGCTGTGCGTCCACGGAGACACCCCTGACGCCGTCGGGCTGGCCCGTGCCGTGCGCAACGACCTGCTGGCGGCCGGAGTGGTCCTGCAGGCGTTCGCGTGATCCGTCCGGTGGGAGAGCACGCGCTGCTCGTCGAGACCGGGTCACTGGCGGCCTCCCATCGGCTCGACGCGGCCCTGCGGGCCGAGCGGCCCGACGGGGTCGTGGAGGTCGTGCCGGGGCCGGAGACCGTGCTCGTGGTGGCGCCGGGCGCCGATCCGGGGCGGTTGCGGGCCAGGCTGGCGGCCTTGGCCGGATCGGCGGGCCGGGCGGGCGAGCCGGTCCCCGACGCCGGGCCGTCGGTGACGATTCCCGTCGTCTATGACGGGGCCGATCTCGATTCCGTGGCGGCGCTGGCCGGGATCCCGGCCGAGGAGGTGGTCGCCCGGCACACCGGGCGCGAGCTGGTGGTCGGGTGGCTGGGGTTCGCGCCGGGGTTCGCCTACCTGACCGGGCTCGACCCGGTGCTGGAGGTGCCCCGGCTGGACACGCCGCGCACGTCGGTGCCGGCCGGCTCGGTGGCGGTCGCGGGGCCGTACTCGGCGGTCTACCCGACCGCCTCGCCCGGCGGGTGGCGGCTGCTGGGGCGCACGGCGACGCGGGTGTGGGACGTGACGGCCGAGCCGCCGTCGTTGTTCCGGCCGGGGATGCGCGTGCGGTTCGAGCGCGCATGATCGAGGTGATCGCGCCCGGCCCCTACGCGACCGTCCAGGATCTCGGGCGGCCCGGTCTGGCCCATCTGGGCGTCCCGCGCTCGGGGGCGGCCGACGCGCCGAGCCTGCGGCTGGCCAACCGGCTGGTGGGCAACCGCGAGGACGCGGCGGGCATCGAGGTGACGTTCGGGCTGGCGCGGCTGCGGTTCCACGAGGGCGCATGGGCGGCGCTGACCGGCGCGCCGGCGCAGGCGCGGATGGGCGCGCCGTTCTGGGTGCCGCCGGGCGGCGAGCTGCGGCTGGGGCCGCCGCAGTGGGGGCTGCGCACGTACGTGGCGGTGCGCGGCGGCATCGCGGTCGAGCCGGTGCTGGGCAGCCGGTCCACCGACTCGCTGTCGGGGCTCGGCCCCGAGCCGTTGCGGGCCGGGACGCTGCTGCCGGTGGGCGGGTCCGCCGCCGGGGAGATCTCGGTGGACCTGGCGCCGCCGCCGGGGCCCGCGCCCGCCGTGCTGCGGGTGCTCGCCGGGCCGCGGGACGACTGGTTCGTCCCGGGGGCGCTGGAGACGCTGTGCGGGGGGCCGTACGAGGTGAGCCAGGACAGCAACCGCGTCGGGGTGCGGCTGCGCGGGCCCGAGCTGAGGCGGGCCAGGAAGGGCGAGCTGCCGAGCGAGGGCATGGTCACCGGCGCGGTCCAGGTGCCGCCGAGCGGGCAGCCGATCGTGTTCCTCGCCGACCACCCGCCCACGGGCGGCTACCCGGTGATCGCGGTGGTGCGGCAGGCCGACCTGCCGGTCGCGGCGCAGCTGCGGCCCGGCGACCAGGTGCGCTTCACAACGCGACCTGGCCGCTGACGCAGGTGACGACCGACCCGCCGACCCACACGTCCCGCTCGTCGGCGGTGATCCGCACACGCCCGGCCCGGCCCAGCACGGTCCCCTGCCCCGCCGTGTACGGCGCCTTCACCCGCCCCGTGCGCAGCAGGAACTGCGCCAGGGACGCGTGCAGGCTGCCGGTCACCGGATCCTCGACGTCGGGGGCGAACACGCGTACCTCGTACTCGTACGGCGAGCCCTCCGGGCAGGGCCCCGCCACGCCGACCATGTGCTCGATCGCGCCCGGCCGCAGCTCCAGCACCTCCTCAGCGGCCGCGAGCAGGACGACCACCCAGCCGGGCCCGTTGTCGGCCCATTCGACGGCCAGCATGCGCTCGCGGCCGATGCGCAGGGTCTCGGCCAGCCGCTCGGCCAGCTCCTCCTCGACCGGCCCCGACCGCAGCAGCTCGGGGGCGGCGAAGGCGAGCCCGTCCGCGGTCCTGCGCACCCGGATCAGCCCGGCCTCGCACTCCTGGACGATCTCCGCCGCGTCGCGCGGCCGGCCGCCGCCCTCCAGCCAGGCGTGGCAGGTGCCGAGCGTGGGATGCCCGGCGAAGGGCAGCTCGCCGCCCCCGGTGAAGATCCGCACCCGGTAGTCGGCCCCGGGCACGGTCGGGGGCAGCACGAACGTCGTCTCGGACAGGTTCGTCCAGGCGGCGAAGCGCCGCATCTCCTCGGTGTCCAGCCCTCGGCCGTCGAGCACGACCGCGAGCGGGTTGCCGCGATAGGGGACGGAGGTGAACACGTCGACCTGACGGAATGCACGTTGCATACGCGCAGTCTGGCCGACGGGTCTTCCGCCGGTAACCCCGCGCGCTCACACTGGGCGATGTGGCGGACTACGACGTGCTGGTGCTCGGCTCCGGTCCCGGCGGGCAGAAGGCCGCCATCGCGGCGGCGAAGCTGGGCCGGCGCGTCGCCGTCGTCGAGAAACGGAACATGATCGGCGGCGTCTGCATCAACACCGGCACGATCCCGTCCAAGACGCTGCGCGAGGCGGTCCTCTACCTCACCGGCCTCAACCAGCGCGAGCTGTACGGCGCCAGCTACCGCGTCAAGGACGAGATCACGGTCGCCGACCTCGGGATGCGCACCCAGCACGTGATCGGCCGCGAGATCCAGGTGATCCGCAGCCAGCTCGGCCGCAACCACGTCACGGTCCTGCCCGGCACCGGACGTTTCCTCGACCCGCACACCATCGGGATCAGCGGCGAGGAGGAGCGCAAGGTCACCGCCGACCGGATCGTGATCGCCACCGGCACCTCCCCCGCCCGCCCGGACAGCGTGCAGTTCGACGAGCGCACGGTCATCGACTCCGACGCGATCCTGCACCTGGACCGGGTGCCCGAGACCATGGTCGTGGTCGGCGCCGGGGTCATCGGCATCGAGTACGCCTCCATGTTCGCCGCCCTCGGCACCAAGGTGACCGTGGTCGAACGGCGCGAGCGCATGCTGGAGTTCTGCGACCTGGAGATCGTCGAGGCGCTCAAGTACCACCTGCGCGACCTGGCGGTGACCTTCCGCTTCGGCGAGCACGTCGCCGCCGTCGAACGCCGCCCGCGCGGCGCGCTGACCCTGCTGGAGAGCGGCAAGCGCATCCCCGCCGACTGCGTCATGTACTCGGCAGGACGCCAGGGCAAGACGGCCGAGCTGAACCTGGAGGCCGCCGGGCTGACCGCCGACGACCGCGGCCGGATCCGGGTGGACGAGCACTACGCCACGGCCGTGCCGCACATCTACGCGGTCGGCGACGTGATCGGCTTCCCGGCGCTGGCCGCCACCTCGATGGAGCAGGGCCGGGTGGCCGCCCAGCACGCGTGCGGCGAACCCGTGGCGGAGCTGCGGGAGCTGCCGCCCATCGGCATCTACACGATCCCCGAGATCAGCTTCGTCGGGAAGTCGGAGGACGAGCTGACCCGCGACCGGATCCCGTTCGAGGTGGGCATCTCGCGCTACCGGGAGCTGGCCAGGGGGCAGATCATCGGCGACTCGTACGGGATGCTCAAGCTGCTGGTCTCCTCGGAGGACCGGCGGCTGCTGGGCGTGCACGTGTTCGGCACGGGGGCCACCGAGCTGGTGCACATCGGCCAGACCGTGATGGGCTGCGGCGGGACCGTCGACTACCTGGTCAACGCGGTGTTCAACTATCCGACGCTGGCGGAGTCGTACAAGGTGGCGGCGCTGGACGCGATGAACAAGATGCGGGTGGTGGCCCGGCTCACCGCCGACATGTGACTTCTCCCAATTGTCGGTTCTGACCGCTACGCTCCTCGATGGTTCATCTACGGGAGGCGTACGTGCGCAGCGAGGCCGCGGGGAGGTGGCTGCCCGCGTTCCTGCTGCTGGCCGCCATCTGGGGCAACAGTTTCTTCTTCATCAAGATCGCCGTGGGGGCGCTGCACCCGCTGCAGGTGTCGTTCGGCCGCATGGCCGTCGGCGCGCTCACCCTGCTGGTCGCGCTCGCGGTGACCAGGCGGCCGCTCCCCCGCGACCCGCGGCTGTGGGGGCACTTCCAGATCGCCTCCGTCGTGCTCACCACGCTGCCCTTCACCCTGTTCGCCTACGGCGAGCAGTACGTCTCCTCCGTCGTCGCCGCCATCTGGAACGCCACCACGCCGCTGTGCACCCTGGCCTTCACGCTGGTGCTGCGGGCCGAGCGGGCGACCGCCGCGCGGGCGGCCGGGCTCGGGCTCGGGTTCGCCGGCGTCATGGTGGTGCTCGGGGTGTGGCAGCCCATGGCCGGCGGACAGCTCGGCGGCAGCCTGGCCTGCTTCGGGGCGGCGCTCTGCTACGGGGTCGGCGGCGCGTACATGGGCCGCTTCATCACCGGGCGGCGGTCCGAGCCGCCGGTGGTGCTGGCCGCCGGTCAGCTCCTGACCGGGGCGGTCCAGCTCGCGGTGATCACGCTGGTGGCGGGCGTGCCGCTGGTGGACACCGCGGCGCCGGCCGAGGTCTGGTGGAGCCTGCTGGGCCTCGGCGGCCTCGGCACGGGCGTGGCCTACCTGCTGCTGTACCGGGTCCAGGCCCTGGCGGGCGTGACGACGACCTCGACGGTGACGTACCTGCTGCCGGTGTTCGCGGTGGCCTCCGGCGTGCTGCTGCTCGACGAGACGATCACCTGGAACCAGCCGGTGGGCGCGCTGGTCATCCTGCTGGCCATCGCGCTCACCCAGGGCGCGCTGCGGGTGCCCGCCCGCTCAGCCCTCCGCTGAGGGACGGCGTCCGCGGGGCGCGGGCTTCTTGCGGCCCGCCACCAGCGTGTCGCCGGGCACGGGGGCCGGGGCGGGCTCCTCGGTCGCCGGCGGGGCGGCGGGCCGGGTGCGGGGCCGGGGGTGCGGCATGGTGTCCGTCATGGGCGAGGGCGCGTCCTCGGACTGCTGACCGGTCTCCTCCGGGACGGCGTCCTCGGCGGGCTTCGACCGGCGGGCGGGCGGGACGGCGTCCTCGGCCGGTCTCGACTGGCGGGCGGGCGCGTCGGCGTCGCGCAGCGAGGCGATGACCCGGTCGGCCTCGGCATCGGCGGCGAACTCGTTGGCCGCCTCCGTCTCCCGCCTGCGGATCACCACCATGTGGTCGACCGACAGCCGCCCGGCGCCCACGACGGCGAGCAGGATGGCGGCCGCTCCGAGCAGGATCAGCTCGTTCATGCTGATGGGGTTGAGCGGCGGGGCCACCAGGAAGACGCCGAGCGCCTCGGCGAACAGGATCAGCCCGGTGACGGCGACGCCCAGCCCGGCGATCAGCAGCGCCCCGCCGATCAGCTCGGTGAGCATGGTGACCGTGGCCCACGCGCCGGGCGCGGGCGCGCCCTGCTGGAGGAACTTCGCGCCGGTGGCGGTGAGGCCGTCCTCCAGCTTGGTCCAGCCGTTGGCGAAGAAGATGCCGCCCACGCCGACGCGGGCGACTAAGGCGGCGACATCACGCAGGGCCTGTTTCACGGTATTTGTCTGCCCGGTGCGGGACACGGCACACCTCAATCACGGCTGAGCAGCATGGCCACCGCGACGGCGGTGAGGCTGAGCAGGACGACGCTGACGACCACGGTCGTGTGCAGGGCGTTGACGAAGGCCCAGCGTGCGGCGCCGAGCAGCGCGTCGCCGGTGCTGCCGCCGATCTCGCGGGCGACGTGGGCGGCGCCGGCCAGCGACTGCCTGGCCTGGTCCATGCCGCCCGCCGACACGCCGGGCACGGCGGGCAGGGCGGGCGCGTAGGCGAGCGTGGTGATCGTGCCCAGCACGGCGACGCCGAGGCCCGCGCCCAGCTCGTACGCGGTCTCCTCGATGGCCGCGGCCCCGCCGGCCCGGGACTCGGGGACCGACGACATGATCGTGTCGGAGGCGGCCAGCAGCGCCACCTGCACGCCGAACCCGATGCCCACGAAGCAGACCGCCAGCATCACGGGATGGCCCTCGACGCCCCAGCCCAGCGTGGGCGTCAGGGCCAGCGCGACGAGCCCGAGCCCGCCGCTCATCGTGGCCCGCATGCCGATCCTGGGCAGGATGTGGGCCGCCGCGAGCCCGCCGGTGACGGCCGACAGCACCAGCGGCAACATCCTGACCGCCGCGCGCACCGGGCTGTCGCCCAGCACGAGCTGCAGGTACTGGGCCAGCATGAGCTGGAGCCCGACCAGCGCGAACACGCCCAGCAGCACGCCGGCCACGCCGGTGGTGAACTCGCGCCGCCGGAACAGGGCCAGCTCCAGCAGCGGCGCCGGCAGCCGGGACTGGCGGCGGACGAACGCGACCAGCAGGCCGGCGCCGCCGAGGAAGACCAGCACCGAGGCCCAGAACGGCAGCAGGGTCCCCGCCCCGGCCTCCTTCAGCCCGAAGGCCAGGGCGAGCAGGCCGAGCACCGACAACACGGCGCTCGTCGCGTCCCAAGGACGTTCCCTGCGCAGCGGCGACTCCGGCAGCAGCCGGACGGCCAGGGGCAGCAGCACCAGCAGGATCGGCACGTTGATCAGGAAGACCGCGCCCCACCAGAGGCCGACGAGCACGCCGCCGATCAGCGGGCCCACCGCCGCCCCGGCCGCGGCGACCGCGCTCCAGACGCCGAGCGCGACGGCCCGCTCGCGCCGGTCGGTGAACACCTGGCGGATCAGCGAGAGCGTGGCCGGCATGATCATGGCGCCGCCGACGCCGAGCAGCGCCCTGGCCAGGATCAGGGTCAGCGGCGTGGGCGCGAACGCCGCTCCCGCCGAGGCCACGCCGAACAGCACGAACCCGCCCAGGACCAGCCGCTTGCGGCCGTAGCGGTCGCCGAGCGTGCCGAAGACGATGAGCAGCGGCGCGACGACGAGCGAGTAGCTGTCGATGATCCACAGCAGCTCGACGGAGGACGGTTCGAGCGCGGCCGTGAGCGCGGGCACCGCGATGTGCAGGACGGTGGCGTCGACCGTGATCAGGAGCAGGCTCAGGCAGAGCAGCACGAGGACGGCCCAGCGGTTGTCCCGCCGCGGGCGATCGGCACGCCGTACGAGGGGTGCGGCCTGGGTGACGGTCATGGGCCTCCTTGCAGGCCGATCCGGTCACCAGGGCCTGCACGTGCGCAACGGTCGAAAGCGGGGGAACTCACGGGGGGCGGTCTCGCGCCCTCTCCTGCCGCGGCTCTCCACTCCGGCTTGCGTGGCAGCTTAGGCCATGCCAGGCGCCCGGCATAGCGGTATGGGCCGATCCGCGAGGCCCCCCACCTCTCTAGTGAGATACAGCCATATGTCCGGATCTACCCAACCCCCATCCGTCACCCGATCATGGAAGCCGTGGGGAACGCTGGAAGTGCCGGTAAAGACGATATTTCCGATAAGTCCTCACGCGAGTGGTGCACCGAGGCCCTGACCAGGCTGAACGCGGGCCGTCCCGAATCGGCGCTGGAGGCCGCGCGCCGGGCCGCCGACCTCGACCCCGGCGACGAATGGGCCTGCCGCCTCATCAGCCTGGCCCACGAACGCCAGGGCCGCGACGCCGACGCCCTCCCCCCGGCCGAACGCGCGGTGGACCTCGCGCCCGGCTCCTGGTCCGCCCGCCTGCGCCGGGCCGCGATCTCCCGCCGGATCCCCGGCCGCTGGTCCGCGGCGGCCGCCGACGCCGTGCTGGCCGCGCGCTTCGCCCCCGAGGAGGCCGACCCCGACGTCCTGCTCGGCGACCTGGCGCTGCTGCGCGGCGACCATCGGGAGGCCGGGCGGGCCTACCGCGCCGCGCTCGCCACGGCTCCGGCCCATCCGCAGGCCCGCGTGAACCTGGCGCTGTGCCTGCTGCGCTGGGACCGTCCGCGCCCGCACCACGACCCCGCCTGGCCGGTCGACCCGCGCCAGACGGGACGCGCCAGGCGGGCGCTGGAGGTGTGGGCGCGCCAGGCCCGGCTGCTGCTCGCCGTGGCCACGATCGCCGTCGCGGCGGCAGCGCTCGCCCTCGACTCGGCGGTGTGGGCGCGGTGGTGCGGGTTCGCCGCGCTGGCCGCGCTGGTGCCGTTGACGGTCCGGCAGGCGCGGCGGGTGGGGGTCTGGGCGTACGTGCCGGCCATGGCCGGGCGCGATCCCTGGCTGGGCGCGGCCGTGGCGTCGGCCGCCTTGTCGGTGCCGGCGTTCACGGGGTGGCTGCTGCTGGGCGCGGTGCCGGCGGCGCCGTCCTGGCGGGATCCGGTGTGGGCGGGGCTGGCCGGGATCGTGGTGCTGATGTGGCCGGCGCTGGCGGTCGTCCGGGTGCTGGCAGAGGCGTGGCGGGGGCGGCCGATGCCCGCGCTGGCCGAGCTGGCCCGCGTCACGGGCGAGCGCACGGCGGCCAGGAACGCCGGCGTGACGTTGTGGATCGTGCTCATCAGGACCTGGTCGGTGCTGGTGCCGCTGGTCGGCGGGGCGCTGGCGGTCGAGCCGCGGGCCGCGGTGGCGGCGGTGGCGGTGCCGTTCCCGCTGGTGCGGGCCTGGCTGCGGGCCCGCCGCGGGGGCGACGGATGGCTGCTCGCCGCGGGAGTTCTCGTGGCGCTCGCCGCCCTCGGCTGCGCCGTCGGCGGCGCGCTGGGGTCGGCCTGGGGCTGGCGGGCGGGGGTGGCCGCGCTCGGGGCGGCGATGACGGTGTTCGCGGCCCGCGCCCTGCGCGCGTGGTGGCGCGGCGCGCCGGGGCCCTGGCGGGCCTCGCTCGTCATGTGCGACCTGCCCATGGGCGGCGCGCCCTCGGTGGCCCTGACCCCGGAGGCGCGCCAGGCGTTCTCCTACGCCAGGAGCCTCGTCCTGTCCTACGGCGATCCCGCGGGCCCCCGGGTCGTGGGCGCGGCCGGATCCGTCACCTCCTCCGGCGAGCTGCGGCTGATCGCCGGGCCGGAGGCGTGGGAGGGCGTGGCGGCCGACCCGCGCGTCGCGGTGTTCGCGGCCGACCCGTTGCAGCGGCGGTTCTGGGTGGAGGTGCGCGGCATCGCCCTGGCCGGCCCGGACGTGCTGCGCGTCACCCCCAAACAGGTGCTCGTCGGCGAGTTCCCCGGCAGGCACCAGCGACGGTGAATAGAGTTTTGTTCTATGCGGACCCTGCGCACCCCCGAAGAGCGCTTCGCGAACCTGCCCGACTTCCCCTACGAGCCCCGCCACGCCGACCTGCCGGACGGCCCGCGCATGGCCTACGTCGAGGCCGGCCCCGCGGACGGCGAGCCGGTCGTCCTGCTGCACGGCGAGCCGAGCTGGTCCTTCCTCTACCGCCACGTCATGCGCGAGCTGGCCGCGGCCGGGCTGCGCGCGATCGCCCCCGACCTGATCGGCTTCGGCCGCTCGGACAAACCCGTGGACCCCGCCGACCACACCTACGCCAGACACGTCGAGTGGACCCGCGCGCTGCTGTTCGACGCGCTGGCCCTGGACGGCGTCACCGTCGTCGGCCAGGACTGGGGCGGCCTGATCGGGCTGCGGATCGCCGCCGAGCACCCCGAGCGCGTGGCCAGGATCGTGGCCGCCAACACGGGGTTGCCCTCGGGTGACATTCCCATGCCCGACGTCTGGCACCGCTTCAGGGACACCGTGGCCAGTGCCCCCACGCTGGACATCGCCCGGCTGGTCCAGGCGGGTTGCCGGACGCGGCTCAGCGACGAGGTGCGGGCGGCCTACGACGCGCCGTTCCCGGACGAGTCGTACAAAGCGGGCCCGCGGGCCCTGCCGGGGCTCGTGCCGATCACGCCCGACGACCCCGCCGCGCCCGCCAACCGCGCTGCCTGGCAGATCCTCACCACGCTCGACCGCCCGTTCCTGGTGGCCTTCTCCGACGGCGACCCCATCACCGGCGGCATGGCGCCCATCATGCTCAAGGCCGTCGCGGGCACGGCCGGGCTGTCCCATCCGGTGATCGCCGGCGCCGGCCACTTCCTCCAGGAGGACGCCGGCACCGAACTCGGACGTCGGATCGCCCTTTTCGTGACCTCCACCTAGCGTGTCAGGGCCGCCCAATCGTCGGTCGGGTGCGGTATAACCGGGGGCGGACCGGGGAGGCGTGATGCGTGAGTCCGACAGGGCCCAGGCCGCGGGGCGGGCCGCGGCGCGGGATCTGTTCGAGCAGGTGAGACTGCGTTATTTCCAGATTCCCCCCGCCGTGCGCCGGGTGCTCTACGCCGTGCTGCTCATCGTCGTCATGGGCGTGGGCGCGGCGCTCGGCTGGGATCTGCTGAAGACGTTCCCCCTCGTCCTGCTGGCCCTCGCCTTCGTGGCGCTGACCATGCGCTTCCCGCGGGCCGCGGCGACCGCGCTGGTCGTGGCCGGCTGGGTGGTGCTGGCGCTGCCGCTGTTCTCCTGGCGCTTCCCCCCGGGCTCCATGGCGCTGCACGCGATGGTCGCGCTCGCCCTGCCCGTGGCCGCCGCCGCCCACCTCGTCCGCTGGGTCACGCCGTGGGTCACCACGCTGGCCGCGCTCGTGCCGGCCGGGGTGCTGGCCTTCGGGCTCTCCTTCCTGTCGGCCGCCGTCGCGCTCTGGGGCGCCTGCCTGGCGGCCGTCGTCGTGCTGGTCCACCGGTTCCTCCAGGCGCGCCGGGCCAAGGCCGAGCTGTCCGCCGAGGAGCAGCAGGTGCGCGTGCGCGCCCGCGAGGGCCGGCCCGAGCCGCAGGCCGACAAGGCGGGCGCGCCGCCGCAGATCTCCGTCGAGGAGGCGCTGGCCGAGCTGGAGGGCATGATCGGGCTGGCGCCGGTCAAGGAGCAGGTCCGCTCGATCGCCGCCTCCATCGAGGCCACCCGGCTGCGGGCCGAGGCGGGCTACACCGCCGAACGCCCCACCAGGCACTTCGTCTTCGTCGGCCCGCCGGGCACCGGCAAGACCAGCGTGGCCCGCGCGCTGGCCAAGATCTTCTACGCGTTCGGCCTGCTGGAGACCCCCTACGTGGTCGAGGCGCAGCGGGCCGACCTGGTGGGCGAGTTCCTGGGCGCGACCGCGATCAAGACCAACGAGCTGGTCGACCGGGCGCTCGGCGGCGTGCTGTTCGTCGACGAGGCCTACAGCCTGGTCAACTCCTCCGACGGCCAGCCCGACAGGTTCGGCGCCGAGGCCGTCCAGACCCTGCTCAAACGGGCCGAGGACGACCGCGAGCGCCTGATCATCATCCTGGCCGGCTACGAGCAGGAGATGGCCTCGTTCCTGTCCAGCAACCCGGGCCTGGCCAGCCGTTTCGCCACGCGGGTGCGCTTCCCCAGCTACTCCGCTCCCGAGCTGGCCGAGATCACCGAGGTGCTCCAGCGGCGCAGGGGCGACACGATGGCCCCCGACGCCAGGCGCGCCCTGCTCGGCCTCTACGAAGACGTCCAGCGGCGCGGGCTGGTCGACGAGCTGGGCAACGCCCGCTTCGTGCGCAGCCTGGTCGAGGCCGCCGCGCAGGCCAGAGACGTGCGCGTGGTGGGCGCCGGCGGCACCCCGACCACCCACGACCTGGTGACCACCACCACGCCCGACGTGACCAAGGCGTTCGAGGAGCTGACCGCCCGCTTCCGCGGCTACGTGGCCACGCCCACGCTGGAGGAGGCGCTGGCCGACCTCGACGCGATGGCCGGCCTGGAGCCGGTCAAGCGGCAGGTGCACGCCATCGCCGCCCAGCTCCAGGTGGCCCGCATGCGGCAGGAGCGCGGGCTGCCCACGCCGCCCCAGATGCGGCACTTCGTCTTCGCCGGGCCGCCCGGCACCGGCAAGACCACCGTCGCGCGGGTGCTCGGCCGCGTCTTCGCCGCGCTCGGCCTGCTGGCCAGGCCCGACGTCGTCGAGGCCCACCGGGCCGACCTGGTCGGCCAGCACCTCGGCGCGACCGCGATCAAGACCAACGAGCTGGTCGACCGGGCGCTCGGCGGCGTGCTGTTCATCGACGAGGCCTACAGCCTGGTCAACCCCGGCTACGCGGGCGGCGACGCCTTCGGCTCGGAGGCCGTCCAGACCCTGCTCAAACGGGCCGAGGACGACCGCGACCGGCTGGTCATCGTGCTGGCCGGCTACCCGCGGGAGATGGACTCCTTCCTGGCCACCAACCCGGGCCTGGCCAGCCGGTTCAACCAGCGGGTGGCCTTCCCCAGCTACTCGCCGCGCGAGCTGTCGCAGATCGCGGTGCTGCTGGCCGGCAAGGCCGGCGACCGCTTCGACGAGCAGGCCCTGCGCGACCTCGACGAGGTGTTCGCCTGGGTGTGCGAGGAGCGGCTGATCGACGGCCTGGGCAACGGCCGCTTCGCCCGCTCGTTGTTCGAACGGGCCGCGATGCGCCGCGACGTGCGCCTGGCCGCCCACGCCTCGGGCGGCGGTTCGGCCAGCGCCGCCGACCTCACGACGATCACCAGCGACGACGTGCGTACCGCCGTGGACGAACTTTCCGGACGTTAACCCCTCTTTGGCATTTCCCCGCGCCACGATGCTGCTGGGTGTAGCAGTATGACTACCTATCGTGCGCGTCCGGGAGGGGGACGATGGCGGGGTTCCTGGCCCGCAGGCTGCTCAACTACGTGGTGCTGGTCGGCGTGGCCGCGAGCCTGGCGTACCTGCTGGCCGCCGGGGCGCTCGATCCGCGTTCCAACTACGCCGACCGCACCCCGAAACCGCCGCCCGCCGTCGTCGACGCCCAGCTCACCGCGCTCAACCTCAACGACAAGACCCCGCTGCTGCAGCGCTACGCCACCTGGGCCGCCGGCGTGCTGCACGGCGACTTCGGCAAAACCGTCACCGGCTCGCCCGTGAACGAGGACCTCCGGCGGCGCATGGGGGTCACGTTCCGGCTGGTCATCCTGGGGCTGCTGTGCGGCAGCCTGCTGGGGGTGCTGGTGGGCGCGTACGCGGCGGTGCGGCAGTACGGCTGGTTCGACCGGCTCTCCACGGGCCTGTCGTTCGTGGTGCTCGCGGTGCCGGTCGTGGTGCTGGCCAACATGCTGATCCTGGCCGGCGCCTGGGCCAACGACAACCTCTTCGGCCGCCCGGTGCTGCTGGTCAGCGGCGAGTACAGCGACGGCCTGCAGACCGGGTTCTGGGGCTACGTGCTCGACCGCCTGCAACACCTGATCCTGCCGACGATCTCGCTGTCCGTCGGCCTGGTCGCGGTCTTCAGCCGCTACCAGCGCAACATGATGCTCGACGTGCTCGGCGCCGACTTCGTCCGCACGGCCAGGGCCAAGGGGCTGAGCAGGGGCCGGGCGCTGACCCGGCACGCGCTGCGCACCGCGCTGATCCCGGTGGCCACCTACTTCGCCTTCACGTTCGGCGCCCTGCTGACCGGGGCCACCTTCACCGAGAAGATCTTCGGCTGGCACGGGCTGGGCGAGCAGCTGATCAACTCGATCTTCACCAACGACGTCAACACCGTGGCGGCGATCTCCTTCCTGGCCGCCGTGGCCGTGTTGTGCGCCGCGCTCGCCTCCGACCTGCTGCACGCCGCGCTCGACCCCAGGGTGCGGGCGTGATGACGCTCTCCGACGAGGAGCTGGCGGAGGAGCTGACCTCCGACCTGGGCCGGGCGCCGTCGCGGCTGCGGGTGGTGGCCGGGCGGTTCTTCCGCTCGCCGCAGGGGCTGGCCGGGTTCGCGGTGCTGGCGCTGATGTTCCTGCTGGCGTTCGCTGGGCCGCTGTTCACCCCGTGGTCCTACACCGACAAGGACTTCACGGCGTTCCTGCAGCCGCCCTCGCCCCGGCACTGGTTCGGAACGCTCCAGACCGGCGCCGACGTCTACGCGGTGACCCTGCGCGGCATGCAGAAGTCGCTGATCGTGGGCCTGCTGGCGGCGCTGGTGTCCACGGCGGTCGCGGCCGTGGTGGGCGCCTTCTCCGGTTACTTCCTGGGCTGGACCGACCGGGCGCTGAGCTGGGTGACCGACCTGCTGCTCGTGCTGCCCGCGTTCCTCATCCTGGCGATCATGTCGCCGCTGTTCGGGGCCGGGCAGTGGGTGTTGTTCGTGGTCATGCTGGCGCTGTTCCTGTGGATGGTGACCGCGAAGATCGTCCGGGGGATGACGATCTCGCTGAAGGAGCGCGAGTACATCCAGGCCGCCCGTTTCATGGGGGTGCCGCCGGTGCGGATCATCTTCCGGCACGTGATCCCCAACCTGTCCTCGCTGCTCATCGTCGACGCCACGCTCAACGTCAGCGCGGCCATCCTGACCGAGACCTCGCTGTCGTACTTCGGGTTCGGCATCCAGCCGCCCGACGTCTCCTTCGGCACGCTGATCGCCGACGGCTCCCGCACGGCGGTCTACGCGCCCTGGACGTTCTGGTTCGTGGCCGGGCTGCTGGTGGTCACCGTGCTGGCGGTCAACCTCATCGGCGACGCGCTGCGCGACGCCTTCGACCCGGCGGCGCGGCGATGAGGCCGGCGGCGAACCCCGTCCTGGAGGTCAACGACCTGCACGTGTCCTTCGGCGACGTGCGCGCGGTGCGCGGGGTCAGCTACTCGGTGAGCCCGGGCGAGGTGCTGGGCATCGTGGGCGAGTCCGGGTCGGGCAAGTCGGTCACCTCGGCGGCGGTCATGGGCCTGCTGCCGCCGAGCGCCCGGGTCACCGGGTCGGTGCGGCTGCACGGCAAGGAGCTGATCGGCGCCTCCGAGCGGGAGCTGACCCGCTTCCGCGGCAAGACCGTCTCGATGGTGTTCCAGGACCCGCTGTCGGCGCTCACGCCCGTCTACCGGGTGGGCGACCAGATCGCCGAGGCCGTCCGCATCCACCAGCGGGTGAGCAAGGAGAACGCCGCGGTCAAGGCCGTCGAGCTGCTGGAGCTGGTCGGCATCCCGTCGCCGAGCGAGCGCGCGCTCGCCTTCCCGCACGAGTTCTCCGGCGGCATGCGGCAGCGCGTGATGATCGCGATGGCCATCGCGAACGACCCCGACGTGATCATCTGTGACGAGCCCACCACCGCGCTCGACGTGACCATCCAGGCGCAGGTGCTGGAGGTGCTGAAGAAGGCCCAGCGGAAGACCGGCGCGGCGATCATCATGATCACGCACGACCTCGGCGTGGTGGCCGGCTTCGCCGACCGGGTCCTGGTCATGTACGCCGGGCGGCCGGTCGAGGTGGGCGACGTCGACGACATCTACTACCGGATGCGCATGCCGTACACGGCCGGGTTGCTGGCCTCGATCCCGCGGGTCGACCGCGGCGGCCGTCAGCCGCTGCTGCCGATCGCCGGGAATCCGCCCTCGCCGGCGGCGTTGCCGCCGGGCTGCCCGTTCGCGCCGCGCTGCCCGCTGAAGATCCACGAGTGCGACGCGGCCGAGCCGCCGCTGTTCGACGTGGCGACGGGCCACCGGGCGGCGTGCATCCGCTGGGAGATCGTCCGCCCCCAGGGCCCCGGCCGCCACGCGGCCGGCGAGCCCGTCACCCCCGCGGTCCGCGCCGAGCAGCCGGTGCTGGAGGTCGACGGCCTGGTCAAGGACTACCCGCTGCTCAAGGGGGCGCTGTTCAAGCGCAGGGTCGGCACGGTGCACGCGGTGGCGGGTGTCAGCTTCGACATCCGCCGGGGCGAGACGCTGGGCCTGGTCGGCGAGTCGGGCAGCGGCAAGACCACCACGCTCACCCAGATCCTGGAGCTCGTCCCGCCGCAGGAGGGGCGGGTGGTCGTGCTCGGCCGCGACACCGCCCGGCTCGACGGCGCCGGACGCACCGCGATCCGGCGGGACATGCAGGTCGTCTTCCAGGACCCGATGGCCTCGCTCGACCCGCGCATGACGGTCTACGACATCCTGGCCGAGCCGCTGCGCACCCACGGGGAGCGCCGGCCCGGCCGGCGGGTGGGCGAGCTGCTGGCCCTGGTGGGCCTCGACCCGGCGCACGCCGCCCGCTACCCCCAGGACTTCTCCGGCGGCCAGCGGCAGCGCATCGGCATCGCCAGGGCGCTGGCGCTGGAGCCCAGGCTGCTGGTGCTGGACGAGCCGGTCTCCGCGCTCGACGTGTCGATCCAGGCCGGCGTCATCAACCTGCTCGCCTCGCTGCGGTCCAGGCTCGGGCTGTCGTACCTGTTCGTCGCGCACGACCTGGCGGTGGTGCGGTACATCGCCGACCGGGTGGCCGTCATGTACCTGGGCAGGATCGCCGAGATCGGGCAGGTCGACGCGGTCTACGGGGCTCCGGCGCATCCGTACACGCAGGCGCTGCTGTCGGCGATCCCGCTGCCCGACCCGGCGCGGGAGCGCGTACGCGAGCGCATCCTGCTCGAAGGCGACCTGCCCAGCCCGGCCCACCCTCCGAGCGGCTGCCGCTTCCGCACCCGCTGCCCGAAGTTCCGCTCGGTGCTCAGCCACGACGAGCGCTCGCTCTGCGTGGACGTCGAGCCCGAGGTGCTGCCGGTGGGCGACGACCAGGGCGCGGCCTGCCATTACGCCGAGAGGCTCGACGTCGTCTAGATCAGGAGGAATGCGCTCGATGAAAGTTCCACGTCTTGTCGTGGCCGTCGCCGTGACCGGCTCGCTGTCGCTGGTGAGCTGCGGCGGCGGCGGCTCGGGGGGCGGCACGGCGAGCGGCACGGAAGGCGCGCACAAGACCATCAAGGCCTTCGACATCAACCCGCAGCCGCGCGACAAGGTCAAGGACGGCGGCACGCTGCGCTGGGGCATCAACGAGTTCCCCACCCAGTGGAACAGGAACCACGTCGACGGCAACCTGGCGATGGCGGCCGTGATCAGCAACGCGTTGTTGCCCTCGCCGTTCGTCTCCGACGAGAAGGCGGAGATCACCGTCGACCCCGACTACGTGCTCGACGCCAAGGTCACCGACCAGAGCCCGAAGCAGGTCGTCACCTACACGCTCAACCCCAAGGCCAAGTGGTCGGACGGACAGCCGATCACCTGGGCCGACTACCAGGCCCAGTGGCAGGCGCTCAACGGCCGCAACCCCGAGTTCCACATCGTCTCGGCCACCGGCTACCAGGACATCGAGAAGGTCGAGCGGGGCAAGGACGACTACGAGGTGAAGGTCACCTTCGCCAAGCCGTTCGGCGACTGGCAGTCGCTGTTCGGGCCGCTGCTGCCGGCCGCCACGAACCGGACCCCGCAGGCGTTCAACACCGCGTGGCTGAACAAGATCCCGGTGACCGCCGGGCCGTTCAAGTTCAAGGGCTTCGACCAGACGGCCAAGACGATCACGATCGTCCGCGACGACGCCTGGTGGGGCAACCGGGCCAAGCTCGACCAGATCATCTACCGGGCCTCGGAGCAGGACTCCCTGATCGGCGCGTTCAGCAACGGGGAGCTCGACCTCATCGACGTCGGGCCGTCGGCGCCCGACTACGCGCGGGCCAGGGCCACGCAGGGCGCCCAGGTGCGCCAGGCCGCCGGGCCCGACTTCCGGCACTTCACCTTCAACGGGTCGAGCGAGCCGCTGAAAGACGTGAACGTGCGGCAGGCCATCCAGCTCGGCATCAACCGGCAGGCCATCGCGCAGTCCGACCTGCAGGGGCTCGACTGGCCGATCGCGCTGCTGAACAACCACTTCTTCATGAACACCCAGGAGGGATACCTGGACAACGCCGGCAATCTCGGCGTCTACAACCCCGAACGCGCCAAGCAAATGCTCGACGCGGCCGGCTGGAAGCTGAACGGGGCCGTCAGGCAGAAGAACGGGCGGCCGCTCGACCTGCGGTTCGTGGTGCCGTCCGGGGTGCAGCTGAGCAAGTCGGAGGGCGAGCTGGCCCAGAACATGCTGGCTCAGATCGGGGTGAAGCTCACCATCAAGGCGGTGCCGAGCGACGACTTCTTCACCAAGTACGTCATCCCCGGCAACTTCGACATCACGCCGTTCGCCTACATCGGCACGCCGTACCCGATTTCGAGCAGCTACGGGATCTACGCGAACTCGGCGAACGGCAAGACCTGGAACGCCAACTTCGGGCGGACCGGCTCGCCGGAGATCGACCAGGCCATGGACAAGGCGGCCCAGAATCTCGACCCGGCCGCCGCCCGCACCCAGACGAACGAGGCCGACGGGCTGATCTGGAAGCTGGTCAACGTCCTGCCGCTCTACCAGCGTCCGCAGAACGTGGCGGCCAGGCAGACCCTGGCCAACGTCGGCGCGCGCGGCTTCTACGACCTGCGCTACGAGGACATCGGCTTCACCGGCTGACCGGCGCTCAACGCTCCACGGCCAGCTTCACGCCCAGCCCGACGAAGATGCCGCCCGTCGCCGTGTTCACCCGGCGGCGGGCGGCGGCGCTGCGGCGCAGCCATCCGCCGATCCGCCCGCGAGAAGATGACCGTCGAGAGGCATGCTTGATCCTCTCATATCCCCATTTTCCGCCCAATGTGCGGAATGTCGGTGGGAGGCGGTAGAAGTGACCCATGACGATGGAGCTCACCTGGCCGCAGATCCTCGCCTGGCGGCTGCGCAGGCAGTTCGTGGCGGCGGCCGACGGGCCGGACGCGGTGTCGGTGGCCCGCCGGCTGTGCGGCGTGCAGGCGCAGGTCGCCTCCTCGGCGCAGCTCGCGGTGGCGGTCAGGAGCGCCCGGCCCGACCCCGGTGAGATCGACCGGGCCCTGTGGAGCGATCGCACTCTGGTCAAGACCTGGCTCATGCGCGGCACCCTGCACCTCGTGCCGGCCGACGAGCTGGCCGGTCTGTGCGCGGCGCTGAGCACGCTGCGCTTCTGGGAGAAGGGCTCCTGGCAGCGTGGCCACGGCGTGACCGCCGCGGAGATCGAGGCCGTCATCGAGGCCGTCCCCGAGGCGCTGAAGGGGGCGCCGCTGACCCGCGAGGAGCTGGTCGACGCCATCGTGGCGCTGACCGGCGACGCCCATCTCCGCGAGGCGCTGACGTCCGGCTGGGGGGCGCTGCTCAAGCCGCTGAGCCGCCTGGGCGAGCTGTGCTACGGGCCGCCCCGCGAGGGCAAGGTGACCTTCACCGCGCCGCGGTCGTGGGTGCCGGGCTGGCCGGGCGAGCTGCCCGACCAGGAGGAGGCCGGCGTGCGGGTGCTGCGGGCGTTCCTGGGCGCCCACGGCCCGGCCACGCCGGAGATGTTCGACACCTGGCTGTTCGGCGGCGTGGCCAGGAAGGCGGTGCTCAAGGCGTGGGTCAAGGGGCTGGCGCCGGAGCTGGCGGAGGTCAGGGCCGACGACGGCACCACGCTGTACGCGCTGGCCGAGCACGCCGACGACCTGGCCGCCACCCGGCCCTCGCAGGAGGTCCACCTGCTGCCGGGCTTCGACCAGTTCATCCTGGGCGCGCCGCGGACGCTCGCGCCGCTCGTCCCGCCGCCGCTCAAGCCCAAGGTCAGCCGCCAGGCGGGCTGGATCTCGCCCGTCGTGGTGCACGAGGGCCGGGTGGCCGGCGTCTGGGAGGCCAAGAACGGCGCCATCACCCTCGACCTGGCCGCGCCGGTGCCCCAGGACGCGCTCGACCGCGCCCTGAGCCGTATGCGGTCGCTGCTGGGGCCGGCCTGACGCCGTCCGGTCAGGCGGACGAGCTCGCCATCACCCGGTCGACGATGCCCTTGTTGCCCTCCTCGCGGGCGCAGTGGGCGCAGCAGTACCAGTGCTCGCCCGACTGGACGCCGTGCCCGATGACCTTGGTGCCGCAGTGCTCGCAGATCGGCGCCATGGCCTCGATCGCGCACTGGAAGCAGTCGAAGGTGTGCACGGCTCCCTGCGCGTGCACCTCGAAGGCCATGTCGTAGTCGTTGCCGCAGTTGTCGCAGACGGCCATGGTGATCCCCTCTTCACGTCCGAATCACCTGGGGCAATACCCCGAACCATGGCCCGCTTTCCCCAACGAAACGCCATATTCAGGCCGAGTCACCATCGATGATGACGAACCGTACAAGCAGCGGCAGCCCCAGGAGGCCGAGCGCGGCGAGCGCGACGGGGAGCCCGAACGGTCCGGTCAGCACCGCCACCAGCAGCGGGCTGACGACGAACCCGGCGTAGGAGACCATCGAGACGCCCCACACCAGCGTCCCGGTCGGGTCGTCGGCGGCAGAGCGGCTGAGCAGCGCGGGCACCAGCGGCCCGAGCGCCAGCCCGGTCAGGGCGAAGCCCGCCATCGACAGCGGCACGCCGTCACCGAGCCCGGCCAGGCCGATCCCGGCCGCGCCGCCCACCCCGGCGACCAGGTACCACACGCGCGGGGGCACCGGGGGGAGCGTGTGCGCGGCGAGCCGGCCGGCCGTGAGCGCGGCCATGTAGACCGCGGGGGCCAGGCTCGCGGTGAGGGGCGTGGCGGCCCTGTGCTCCTCCAGCAGGAGCACCGACCACTGCTCGACCGCGTTCTCGATCACCAGCACGCAGCTGGCCAGCGTCCCGAGCAGCAGCGCGACGCCCCACAACCGGCGCCACGCGCGGTGGTCGCCGGCGGGCGCGGCCCGGCCGCGGCCCACCGGCAGGGCGCGCAGCGACAGGGACGTCGCCGCCACCAGCACCGCGATCACCAGCAGCACGGCCCGGACGTCCAGGCCGAGCGACCGGGCCAGGCCGGTGAGCGGGGCGGCCACGATGACCGCGAGCGGGAAGGCCGCGTGCACCGGCTGGAAGAGCCGCCGGCCGCTCTCGCGCTCGACGCGTCCCGTGGTCAGGTTGAGCGCCACGTCGAGCGCCCCGCTGGCCGCGCCGAGCAGCAGCAGCCCGGCCACGAGCGGCCCGTACGCGGTGACCGCGGCCAGCCCCGCCACGGCCAGCCCGAACAGGACGGTCGCCGCCGTGAGGGCAAGGCGCTCGCGCCCGCGGGCCAGCCGTCCGGTCAGCGCCATCGCGGGCAGGGCCCCGACGGGCACCGCGCCCAGCGCCGCGCCGAGCTGCGCCGCCGAGACGCCGAGCTCCTGCTTCACCGCCGGCAGCAGAGCCGCCCAGGCCCCCCAGAACACCGCCCAGACGGCGGACACCGCGATCAGCGGCATTCACCAACCCCCTTGAATTGCGGTCAAGTCTCGGTAAAGATCGACGACGTCCTTAATGTCCCCCGCCGAAGGGAAAATCGTGCTGACGCGAACGGTCATCGCGGCCGGACTGGTCGCCGCCGGTATCGCCGCCACCCCCTCCTCCGCCTACGCCGCCTCCGCGGCCGCCGCCCCCGAGACGCCCGAGCGCGTCTGCGGCGCGGGCTACCACCGGGTGCAGGACGGCCACCGCGCGATGAAGACGCGCGACGGGAAGGTGCTCGGGCACGTCTATCTGATGTACAACAAGCGCGCCGGGAAGAACTGCGTGGCGGCCATCAAGACCGCCTTCCGCGGCACCCCTACGGTCACCGGCGCCTCCATCGAGGTCCGCGGCGGCGGCCGCAGCGAGGACGTGCAGCGTTACCGCTTCTACGCCGAGACCGGCCACATCGACGGTAGCTGGAAGTGCGTGAAGTACGCGGGCTGGACGCGCACCCCGGACAACCGTGTCGAGGCCTGGGGCGGCCGCGGCTCGTGGGGCAACTGCCGGGGCTGACAACGAATCCGGTCCGCCCCGCCCGGAGCTGTCACATCGCGCCGGGCCGCCTCGTCCTGTGTCATGGAAGCCGACACAGGGAGGATCACCATGACCCAGCGCATCGACATCGCCAGGCTCGCCCCGGAGGCGTACCGGGGGTTCCTGGCGGTGGAGGCGTACATGCACGGCAGCGACCTGCCCGCGGCCACGATCGAGCTGGTCAAGCTGCGGGCCAGCCAGATCAACGGCTGCGGCTACTGCGTGCACATGCACAGCAGCGACATGAAGAAGGCCGGGGAGAGCGACGAGCGGCTGTGGTCGGTCGCCGCCTGGCGGGAGGCCACGGTGTTCACCCCGGCCGAGCGGGCGGCGCTGGCGCTGACCGAGGAGGCGACCCGCCTGGCCGACCGCGGCGAGGCCGTGCCGGACGAGGTGTGGCGGCAGGCGTCCGAGCACTATGACGACAAGCAGCTCGCCGCCCTCGTCGTCGCCATCGCGATGATCAACGCGTGGAACCGGATCGGCGTGACCGCTCGTCTGGTCCCGGGGACGTGAGGCGGGCGCGACCGCGCGAGGCGGTAGAAATGCGTTGAGCGGCCCCGGCGGCCCCGGTTAGGTTGGCGCGCAAGGCGGGTGGCGGCACCCGCCGAGCCGCCGTCAGCCGGCGGCGGCCCGGAAGGGGGAAGACCGTGAAACGTGTCAGAGTCCCGAAATCGACGGCCATCAGGCGTCCGCATCCGTCGGCCGAACCCGATCTGCGCACCCCGTCGGGGCGAAAGTTGCCCTATTAGCTACCCTTTACAGCGAACTTACGGCTGTATCGGTAGATAACAGAGGTAACAGAAACATCACGGGGGGCTCACATGAAGAGGCTTGCGGTGGTGCCGCCGCACATCGCCAGGCACAAGATCCGCGACATCCGGGCGGCGGTCCGCCGCAGAAGGACCGAGGCCACCGACCCCAAGGTGGTCGACCTGCGGGCCTACAGCGGCCGGAACGTGATCCACTTCCCCGGCGGACCGACGCCGGCCGCCTGACCGCACGAAACCCGCACGAACCCGCACGAGTTCACCGCGCCGCTGAGGCTCGACGTGACCGGCTCCCCCCGCCGGCCGTCCGGTTTCAGCCGTAGAGCCTCTTGGCGTAGGACTCGCCGTAGTACGACTCCAGCTGCTCCAGGCTCTCCTCGACCACCTGCACCTCCTTGATCAGGCTGGCGTGCGAGGGCAGGACGGAGGGGTTCCAGGAGTCCGGCGCCCACAGCTGCGAGCGCAGGAACGCCTTGGCGCAGTGGAAGAAGATCTGCTCGATCTCCACCACCAGGGCCAGCCGCGGCCGGTGACCCTTGACCACCATCTCGTCGAAGAACGGCGCCTCGCGCACGAGCCGGGCGCGGCCGTTCACGCGCAGGGTCTCGTTGCGGCCCGGGATCAGGAAGATCAGGCCGGCGTGCGGGTTCTTCAGCACGTTGAGGAACCCGTCGGCCCGGCGGTTGCCCGGACGGTCGGGAATGGCGATCGTGGTGTCGTCGATGACGTGGACGAACCCGGCCGGGTCGCCCTTGGGCGAGACGTCGCAGTTGCCCTCGGCGTCGGACGTGGCGATCAGGCAGAACGGGGAGGCCGCCAGCCAGTCGCGATCACGCGCGTGCAGCCGCGCCCGCTCCTTGGTCGCGGCCCTCGGCATCACCTCGCCCAGCAGTTCCCGCAACTCCTCTTCGGACCCGATCTCCGCCCAGCTCATCTGATCTCCTCTCGGGGGTTACCGCCCGATTTTGTCAGGAGATCGGAGCAAGCATCCTGTGGGGTGCCCGCAACAGCACGCTGACCGGATCATCACGGCTGTCCGTCAGGCCGGGGCCGGGGCGCACCTCGACCTCCTCCAGCCCGACGGCCGTGCCGCACGACGGGCACCGCGACACCGGGTCGAGCCGGGCGCCGCAGGTGGCGTGGTGGAACAGGCGGCGCGGGCCGTCCCCGCCGAGGTTGCGCTCGCCCCACTGGGACAGGGCCAGCATGGGGACCCACAACTCGCGGCCCGTGGCGGTCAGGACGTACTCGTCGCGGGGCGGGTTGTCCTGGTAGCGGCTCTTGGCCAGCACGCCGGCCTCGACCAGCGCCCCGAGCCGCTGGGACAGGACCGCCCGCGGGATGTCGAGGTGGGCGAGGAAGTCGCCGTAGCGGCGTACGCCGTACATGGCGTCGCGGACGACCAGGAGCGTCCACCGTTCGCCGATCACTTCCAGGGCCCTGGCCAGCGAGCAGTCCTGGCCTTCGTAGTTCTTGCCGAGCGCCATGGGATCCATGTTAGTTCATTCACCGAACCGTGATACGTTGCGCCGCATGAGTTCAGTGACCGAACTGACCCGGGTCCGGCCGGGCACGCTCGCCGTGGCGTCCGCGGCGCCCCTGCTGGTGCTGACGAACTACACGGTGCCGATGGTGACGTTGCCGCAGACGGCCGCGTCCTTGAACGCCGGGCCGACGGGCCCGGTGTGGATGCTGGGCGGCATCTCGCTCGGGCTGTCGGCGCTGCTGCTGGTCTCCGGCGGGCTGGCCGACGACCACGGGCGCAGGCGGGTGCTGGTGTGGGGGTCGGCCGTGCTGGCCGCCGCCGGGGTGGCGGCCGCGCTGAGCACGTCGGTGCCGGTGTTCGTGCTGGCCAGGCTCGCGCAGGGCGGGGCGAGCGCGGCGATGCTGGCCGCCAGCCTGGGCATCGTCGGCCACGCCTTCCCCTCGGGCGCCGAGCGGGTGCGGGCCACCGGCCTGTACGGCGCCATGATCGGGCTGGGCACCGCGGTCGGCCCGCTGGCCTCCGGCGCGCTGGCCACGGCGGTGAGCTGGCGGGCGGTCTACTGGGTGTTGTCGGCCGCCGCGCTCGCCCTGGCCGTGGCCTCGGCGCGGCTGCTGGCCGAGTCGCGCTCCCCCGCGCCGCGCCGGTTCGACGTGCCCGGCGTGGTGCTGCTCAGCCTGGGCGTGGGCGCGCTGGTCGCCGGGGTCACCGAAGGGCGTGCCGGGTGGGGGCGTCCGGTGGTGGTCGGGGCGTTCGTGCTGGCGGTGGTGCTGGTGGCGGCGTTCGTGACGGTGGAGCGCCGGCGTCCGGAGCCGCTGCTCGACCTGGAGCTGTTCCGGCGGCCGGTGTTCCTGGTCGCCACCGGCGGCGCGCTGGTCGTCGGGGCGGCGGTGGTGGGCCTGCTCAGCTACCTGCCGAGCGTGCTCCAGACCGCGCACGCGCTGACGCCGCTGCAGACCGGCCTGCTGTTCGGCCTCTGGTCGGGCACGTCGTTCGCGGTGTCGCTGGCGTCCCGGCTGGTACGCCTGCGCACCGCCGCCCGGCTCGCCCTCGGCCTCGGCCTGACCGCGCTCGGGTTCGCCGGCCTGCTGGGCGTGGGCGGCTCCCTGGACCTGCCGCTGGTCGTGGCCGGGCTGGTGGTGAGCGGCGCCGGATCGGGGCTGATCAACTCCTCGATCACCCACCTGGCGATCGAGAGCGTGCCGGCCCACCGGGTCAGCATGGGGTCGGGCGCCAACAACACCGCCCGCTACGTCGGCTCCTCGCTGGGCGCGGCCGGCGTGGCCGCGGTCGTGGGCGCGTTCGGCGTGGACCGGGGGGCGACGGTCGCGGTGGCGGCCTGCATCGTGCTGGCGGCGGTGACGGCCCTGGCCGCCGTGCTCACCCGCCCCTGAGCCCGCCCCCGCCCCCGCCCCCGATCCCGAGCCCGAGCCCGAGCCCGGTCCTGAGCCCCGGCCCCGGCTACCAGCGCCGGGCGTGGGCCATCGAGGTGAGCAGGGCGTCGCGTTCCATGGCGAACCTGGCCGGATCCATGCCCTGCCGTTCGGCCCGCAGGTGCAGCACGGTCAGCTCGGTCGCCGCCTGCTGGTAGTCGCTCATCGCGCGGCCGAACCCGGCGCCCCTGGCCCACCTGCGGGCCGCCTTGCGGGCCTTGAGCGTGCTGAGCATCTTCACGTCCTCCGCCGTGACCAGGCCGGTCGGGCCGTAGCCGGGCAGGTAGACGCCCATCTTCGAGACGAGCTGGCGGCGTTCGACGACGGTGACCACGACGAGCAGGACCAGCGCCACCATGATCACCAGGTACGCCGTGCCCAGCCAGGCCAGCGACTGGGTGGAGGCGGCGCCGTTCCACAACCCGTGCAGGACGACCGCGCCCAGGTAGCCGAGCGGGATCGCGGCGAACCTGCCGGGTGTGCGGCGGGTGAGCGCGTAGGCGACGCCGAGGCCGATCATCGAGGTGTAGATGGGGTGGCCGAGCGGGTCGATCAGCCCTCTGAGCACGAACAGCCGGACCGCGGCGCCGGTGCCGTCCTGGCCGAACGCGATCAGGTAGTAGCCGATGTTCTCCACGGCGGCGAAGCCGAGCCCCGCCATGGAGGCGTAGACGATGCCGTCGGTCAGGCCGTCGATCTCCTGCTTCCTGCGCAGGAGCAGCAGCAGCGCCGACCCCTTCAGCGCCTCCTCGATCACCGGGGCCAGGAACACGGTGCCGACGTCGTTGACGAGCTGGGCGCCGTACCCCGCCCGCAGGAACAGCGCCTGCCCGGCGAGCGTCAGGCCGACGCCGAGCACGATCGCCAGGCCCGCGCCCCACGCGAAGGCGAAGGCCAGGTGCAGCTTCGGCTCCGGCTCCAGCCGGTCGAGCGAGAGCACCGCGGCCAGCAGCACCGGCAGCGGCGCGATCCCGAGCACCGCCGACAGCCCGAACCCGACCGGGCCGCCTTTGTGCAGCATGAGACCGAGGACGATCAGCGCGAGCACGCCTGAGACCACCAGTCCGATCAGGAGTGCCTTGCTGGGTCTCTTGGCGGGCAGCGGAGCTGTCATGGGGGGCGCCTTTCTCCGACTCAGTGCACCTACTATGAGCGTTCCCGGCCGTCGCGCACTTGACAGTCGCCTACATCACCGTGACTCGCGGTAATAGGGATCGGCCACGACGGATTCCCCGTCCACGTAGGAGTACACCTCACGCCCGCCGATGAACACCCTCAGCGCCCGGCTCATCACGTCGAGCGGATCGCCCGACCAGATCACCACGTCGCCGTCGAGGCCGGGACGCAGCGAGCCGACCCGGTCGTCGAGGCCCATGATGCGGGCCGGGTTGACGGTGATCGAGCGCAGCGCGGTGTCCCGGTCGAGCCCTTCCTTGACGGCGAGGGTGGCCTGGTGGACGAGGAAGTGGATGGGCACCACCGGGTGGTCGGTGGTGATCGCCAGCTCGACCCCGGCCCGCGCCAGGATGCCCGGGTTGCGCAGGGCGCGCTGCCGCAGCTCGACCTTCGACCGGCTGGTGAACAGCGGGCCGATGATGACCGGCACGTTCCGCTCGGCCAGCGTGTCGGCCAGCAGGTGGCCCTCGGTGCCGTGATTGAGGATCAGCCGGTGGCCGAACTCGTCGGCCAGGCGCAGCGCGGTGGCGATGTCGTCGGCGCGGTGCGCGTGCTGGCACCACGGCAGCTCGCCGTCGAGCACCCGGACCAGGATCTCCAGCGTGGCGTCGCGGTCGAACGGCTTGTCCTCGCGCTCGGCCGCGGCCTTCTTCGCCCTGTAGTCCTGCGCCTTCATGAGGGCGTCGCGGATCACCGCGGCCACGCCCTGCCGGGTGGAGGGCAGCTTCTTCTGGTCGCCGTAGACGCGCTTGGGGTTCTCCCCCAGCGCGCTCTTGACGCTCACCGGCTCCCTGACCAGCATCTCGTCGACGGACCTGCCCCAGCACTTGACCGCGACCGTCTGGCCGCCGATCGGGTTGCCGGAGCCAGGCTTGATCACGGCGGTGGTGACGCCGCCGGACAGCGCGTCGGCGAAGCCCTGGTCGGCCGGGTTGATGGCGTCGAGGGCGCGCAGCCGGGCCCCGTTGGGGTCGGTCATCTCGTTGGTGTCGTTGCCCGCCCAGCCCTCGGCCTCCTCGTACACGCCGAGGTGGCCGTGCGCCTCGACGAAACCGGGCAGCACCCAGCCGCCGGCCGCGTCGACGACGGTGGCGGATTCCGGGACGGCCACGTCCCGCCCCACGGCGACGATCTTCCCGTCGCCGACCAGGACAGTGCCGCCCTCGATGGGGTCTCCGTCAACCGGCACGACATATCCGTTGATGATGGCGAGAGTCATGCCGGAAACCTACAGTCGTCACGCTTCCTGCCTAAAACCTGGACCGATAACCAAGTTTCGGGCATGCTTGTCGAGATCTTCAGTCAAGGCATCGAAAGGGACGTACTGGTGCGCATGCTGGCAAAGGCAATCCTTCTCACGGCGGCGATCGGCCTCAGCGGCGTCGTGGCGACCCCGGCCGGCGCGACCGCCGCACGTAGCCCGGAGAGCATCTGCGGCTCCGGCTTCTGGATCGTGAAGGGCGGCACGCAGCCCGTCAAGACCTCCAGCGGCCGCCGCTACGGCACGGTCTACCTGCTCTACAGCCGCAGCAGCGGCGAGAACTGCGTGGTGACGGTCAAGTCCAGCTTCGTCGGCACGAAGACCCCGATGAGCGCCATGCTGACCGTCCAGCCCAAGGGCAAGAAGGTGGTCGAGCGCGTCGACAGCGGCAAGTTCGCCTACTACGCCGGCCCGGTCAAGTACTACGCCGCCAACGCCTGCGTGAAGTTCTGGGGCTCGATCAAGCCCAACGGCCACGACCCGGCCGTCGCCGGCGGCGGCCGGCAGGCGTGGGGCAACTGCACCTGATCGCGCCTCGCGCGGGTAGGGGTGAGGCCATGCTGACCGAACTGTACGAGCGCTGGCTGCTCGAACTGTGGAACGGCGACCTCCCCCTCGCGCACGACCTGGTGACCCCCGAGTTCGTCGGCCACTGGCCCGGCACGGACGTGCACGGCCCCGACGGGCTGATCGAGGCGATCCGGCAGGGCCACGAGCCGTTCGACGACGTCCGGGTCACGCTCGACGTGGGCCCGGCCGTCGACGGCGACCTGGTCGCCGCCCGATGGACGTTCACCGGCGCCTATCGGGGCGGCCTGCCCGGCGCGAGCGCCCCGCCGGGCACCCCCGTCTCCTTCTCCGGCCACGACCTCCTGCGTGCCACGGACGGACGATTCTCCGAATACTGGGTGATCTCCGACCTCCAGTCGTTCTCCCGGCAACTCGGGATAGGCTGACATATTCGCATCACGACGGGGGTCGAAGGATGTCACAGGAGGCAATGGGGGCGATGGGCCCGATGGGCGGGATGGGCGCCCAGCCGCTGGAGCTGCCCGAGGAGGACCTGTCGGCGCTGCTCGCCGCCCAGCGCTTCGGCGCGCTCGCCACGAACGGCGGCGGCGGCCGTCCGCAGTTGTCCACGGTGGTCTACACCTGGGACCCGCCGCGGCGGGTGGTGCGGATCTCGACCGTCGCCGACCGGCTGACGGTGCGCCGCCTGCACCGGGACCCGCGCTGCGCGCTCTACGTCACCAGCGACGACTTCGGCTCCTACGCCGTCGCGGAGGGCGAGGCCGAGCTGTCCCCCGTGACCGACCGGCCGGGCGACGAGGTGGGCCTGGAGCTGCTGGCCATGCAGCCGTCCTTCGGCGACGCCGCGGGCGAGCTGGCGTTTCTGCACCGGATGGTCGCCGACCGCCGGCTGGTGGTCAGGATCCAGGCGAAACGCCTCTACGGGGCCCTGCTCCCGGCGCCCTCCTGATCGCGCGCCGCCGGTTGTAGGCGACCATCGCGACCACCAGCAGGATCAGCGCCAGGTCGATGGCCGCCGACCAGCGCATGGCCGGCGCGTGCCCGCCGCCCTCGGCGACCGCGAAGTAGACCGCCCCGATCACCGCGACGCCGCCCGCGCCGGCGAACTGCTGCGCCGTGCTGAGCACGCCCGACCCGATGCCGGCCTGGTGCGGCGCGACCTCCACCAGCGCCGCGCCGATGAGCCGCGGCAGGACCAGGCCGTTGCCCGAGCCCACGAGCATGAGCGCGACCATGACGTACGGCAGCCCGCGCCCGGCCCCGGCCACCACCAGCGCCAGCCCCAGCGCGGTGACCAGCCCGCCGATCATGACGACGACCAGCCCGTACCGGCTGACCAGGCGGGTGCCCAGCAGCGAGGTCACGGTGAACAGCACGCCCATCGGCGCGAAGGCCAGGCCCGCCTGGAACGCGGTGAGCCCGAGCCCGTTCTGCAGCAGCAGCGTCAGCGTGAACATGAACGAGGCGAAGTACGCCATGAACGCGACGATCGCCCCCACGCCCGCCAGATAGGAGTGCACCTTGAGCAGGCCGAGGTCGAGCACCGGCTGCCCGCCCCGGGCGGCCAGCGCCCGCTGCCACCACCAGGTCAGCGCGAACACCGGCGCGCTCGCCACCATGGCGGCCCACGTCCAGGCGGGCCAGCCCAGGCTGTTGCCCAGGCCGAGCGGCACCAGCAGCAGCGCCAGCCCGGCGGCCAGCCCCGCCGCGCCCGGCAGGTCGAACGCGACGGGCTTGTGCGGGTCGGCCTCGGGCAGCAGCCACCGGGCCAGCGGCACGACGACCAGGCCGACCGGCAGGTTGATCAGGAAGATCACCCGCCAGCCGAGGCCGAACACGTCGGCGGTGAGCAGCAGGCCGCCGAGCACCTGGCCGGCGATGGAGCCGAGGCCGCCGGCGGCGCCGTACCAGCCGAGGGCGCGGCCGCGGCGTTCCGGCGGGTAGACGGCCGAGATCATGGCCAGCACCTGGGGCACCATGACGGCTCCGGCCAGGCCCTGGAGCAGGCGGGCGGCGACCAGCCAGGCGGCGCCGGGCGCGAGGCCGCACAACACCGAGGCGACGGTGAAGCCGGCCACGCCGAGGACGAACAGCCGCCGGTAGCCGTAGCGGTCGCCGAGCCGGCCGCCGGTGATCATGCCGGCCGCGTACGTGAAGGCGTACCCCGCCACGATCAGCTCCAGGGCGGCCGGACCGGCGCTCAGGTCGTGCTCGATGGCCGGCGCGGCCACGTTGACCACGAAGAAGTCGAACTGGGCCATGAACCACGCCGACAGCAGGACCGGCAGCACCCCTCGCATCTTGTCAGGCTAGATCAGACAGGCTCTTGCAAGTTGAGTGGGAGGGGCTTACGATCCGCGTAATTGTTAGGAAACTTTCTTTAAAGAAAGGTCCTTGACGTGCGCCGATTAGTCACCCCCCTGATCGCCGTCCTCGTGATCATCGGCATGTGCACCCTTCCCGCACAGGCCGCGAGCCGCCTCATCGCCACGTTCTCCCTCTCCGGGAACACCGGCACCTTCCTGGTGAGCAACCCGGGCACGACCGCCGTCAGCGGCTGGTCGATCGTCTTCGAGCTGCCGTCCGGGGTCACCGCGAGCAACCCCCAGAACGCCACCATCCGCCAGAACGGCACCAAGGTGACGCTCACCCCCGCTTTCTACATCAACACCGTGCAGGCGGGGAAGAACACCGAACCCTACAGCCCCAAGGTGACGCTGAGCTCGGCCGTCCAGCCGACGAGCTGCCTGATCAACGGCGCCAACTGCGACGGCACCGGCGGTGACCCGCCCGCCAAGCCGCCGGTCAGCGCCACGTACGACGTCAGCGGCACCTCGGCCAAGTTCATCGTCGCCAACAACAGCACCACCGCGCTGAACGGCTGGTCGATCGTGTTCGAGCTGCCCGCGGGCGTCACCGCGAGCAACGCCCAGAACGGCTCACTCACCCAGAGCGGGCGGACCGTCACGCTGACCCCCGTCCACTACAACACCACCGTGAACGCCGGCGCGACCACCGAGCCCTACAGCCCGAGCTTCACCGTGAGCACGGCCAACGCCGAGCCGACGAGCTGCCGGATCAACGACGTCAACTGCGACGGCACCCCCGACGCGCCGCCCGGCGCCCCCGGGAACCTGCGCTCGCCGGTCAAGACCACCAAGACCGTCTCGCTCGCCTGGGACGCCGCCACCCAGGGCAGCCTGCCCATCGTCGGGTACGAGATCTACAACGGCTCCGCCCTGGCCGCCTCGGTCACCGAGACCTCCGGCACGGTCTCCGGCCTGACGCCGAACACCGAGTACACGTTCACCGTCAAGGCCAAGGACCGCAAGGGCACCCTGTCGGCCGCCTCCGCGCCGCTGAAGGTGACCACCCGCAACCCGGCCGACGACGCGCAGGCGCCGTCGGCGCCCTCGGGCCTGCGCAGCACGGCCAAGACCTCCAGCAGCGTCACGCTGGCCTGGACGGCCTCCACCGACAACACCGGCGTGGCCAACTACGACGTCTTCGCCGGCTCGACCCTGGCCACGACCGTCACCGGCACGACGGCGGTCGTCTCCGGCCTGTCCCCCTCGACCGAGTACTCCTTCACGGTCAAGGCCCGCGACCTGTACGACAACCTCTCGGCCGCCTCCACCCCGGTGAAGGTGACGACGTCGGACATCGTCGAGACCGGGTACGCCCGCGTCGGCTACTTCGTCCAGTGGGGCATCTACGGCCGTCAGTACTTCGTCCGCAACCTCGACACCACCGGGGCCGCGGCGAAGCTGACGCACATCAACTACGCCTTCGCCAACATCGACCCCAAGAACCTGACCTGCTTGCAGGGCGTCACCAAGGGCACCACGTCCGACCCGCAGGACCCGAACCAGGGCGACGGCGCCGGTGACGCCGAGGCTGACTACGGCAGGCCGTTCAGCTCCGCCCAGTCGGTCGACGGGGTCGCCGACACCGGCTGGGAGAAGCTGCAGGGCAACTTCAACCAGCTCAAGAAGCTCAAGGCGAAGTACCCGAACCTCAAGGTGCTGATCTCGCTCGGCGGCTGGACGTACTCCAAGTACTTCTCCGACGTGGCGGCGACCGACGCCTCCCGCAAGAAGTTCGTCTCCTCCTGCATCGACACCTACATCAAGGGCAACCTGCCCGACTACAACGGCAAGGGCGGTCCCGGCACGGCCGCGGGCATCTTCGACGGCATCGACCTCGACTGGGAGTGGCCGGGCGCCGAGGGGCACGCGGGCAACCACATCGGCCAGAACGACAAGGCCAACAACACGCTGCTGATCGCCGAGTTCCGCCGCCAGCTCGACGCGCTGACGACGACGACCGGCAAGCGGTACCAGCTCACGGCGTTCACCCCGGCCGACCCGGCCAAGATCGCCGCCGGCTGGGACCTGCCCGAGGTCGCCAAGTCGCTGGACATCTTCAACATCCAGGGCTACGACTTCCACGGCGCGGGCAGCGACAACTCCTGGGAGCCGAACCGCACCGGCCACCAGGGCAACCTGTACCTCGACGCGGACAGCCCGTACAACCCGGACTTCAGCGTCGAGAAGGCCGTGGACGTCTACCTCCAGGCCGGCGTCAACCCGCGCAAGCTGACCATCGGCCTGGCCTACTACGGCCGCGGCTGGCAGCAGGTGACCGACGGCGGCAAGTTCGGCGAGTGGCAGGACGCGCACGGCGCGGCTCCCGGCCAGTTCCAGGAGGAGGCGGGCACCCGCGGCTACAGCAACCTGCTCGCCATGGTCCCCGGCTGCACGGTCCGCCACGACGAGGTCGCCGTCGCCACCTACTGCTACACCGGCAACAACGGGCAGTGGTGGACGTTCGACGACGCCTGGTCGATCGGCAAGAAGACGGCCTGGCTGAAGAGCAAGGGCCTGCTCGGCGCGATGATCTGGGAGATGTCCGGCGACCCGGGCGTGCTCACCACCGCGCTGGACGCCGGTCTGAAGTAGCCCGGGCTCAGTAACACCGTTCGGTAACAGCTGGGGGGCGGGCCGCCGCGGGCGGCCCGCCCCCACGCATGTCCGCGTGTCGAAGCCTCATCGGATGGGCACCGCTGCGTTACTCTGCCCTCAACTCACGGTCATCCTTGCTGGTCATGGTCGGGGGTGTCGGTCTCTCCCCCACCGAGGAGATCCATGTTGCGGCGACTCGCCCTGTTCCTGCCCCTCGCCCTCCTCCCCCTGGCCTCCCCGCCCACCGCCGCCGTGACCACGGTGGTCAACGTCGCCCATCGGGGCGCTTCGGCGTACGCGCCGGAGAACACCGTCGCCGCCTTCCAGCTCGCCGCCCGCCAGGGGGCCGACCTGTTCGAGCTGGACGTCCAGGAGACCAAGGACCACGAGCTGGTCCTGATGCACGACACCACCCTCGCCCGGACCACCGACGCCGAGCGCGCCCTGCCCGGCCTTGCGCCCTGGCGGGTGCGCGACCTCACGCTCGCGCAGATCCGCAGGCTGGACGCCGGCTCCTGGTTCGACCGGGAGTACACCGGCGAGCGGGTGCCGACCCTGCAGGAGGCGCTGCGCGCGACAGCCGGATCCCGTGCCGGCATGCTGCTGGAGGTCAAGGAGCCGAAGCTCTACCCGGGCATCGAGGCCCGCATCGTCCGCGCGCTGCGCGCCGAGCCCTCCTGGCTCGTGCCGGGGCGGCTGGTGGTCCAGTCGTTCGACTGGGACTCGATGCGCGCCTTCCACCGGCTGCTGCCCGACGTGCCGATCGGGCTGCTCGGCACGCCGAGCACCGCCGCGCTGCCCGGCCTGGCCAGGTTCGCCGACCACGTCAACCCGCCGTACGCCGCGCTCACCCCTTCGTACGTGAAGCTGGCCCACGAGCACGGCATGAAGGTCTTCGCCTGGACGGTCGACAGCCCCGACGTCATGCAACGCCTGCTGACGTACCAGGTGGACGGCATCATCACCGACAAACCCGACGTCCTGCGCGACCTGCTGACCGGAACCTGACCCCAAAACGCCTGACCAGAACCCGCCCGCCCGAAACGCCTGACCGAGCCTGACCCCCTGGAACGCCGATGAGGGGGCCCGTTCTCGGGCCCCCTCATCTCAGTTCAGCGTGGATCAGCTACAGCCGCTGGTCGAGCCGCAGCCCTCGCACACGTAGCAGCTTCCGGCCGGCCGCATCTTGGTGCCGCAGGTCATGCAGAGCGGCGCGTCGGCGGTGAAGCGCTGGTGGCTCTCCAGCGTCAGCTCCCGGACCGGCTCCTCCTTCGGCTCGTCCTTGGGCTTCTCGATGGGCGCCGACTGGGCCAGCGCCTCCCGGTCGACCGCCTCAGGCAGCGCCGCCGGGTCCTCGCCGCGCTGCTGCGCGGCGCGCTCGGCCGCCGAGAAGATGCCGAGCGCCGCCCGCTCGTCGTAGGGCAGGTGGTCGAGGGCCAGGCGGCGGAAGATGTAGTCCATCACCGACGTGGCCATCCGGATGTCCGGGTCGTCCGTCATGCCCGCCGGCTCGAACCGCATGTTCACGAACTTGCTCATGTACGTCTCGAGCGGCACCCCGTACTGGAGGCCGATGGAGATCGCCACCGAGAAGGCGTCCATGACGCCCGCCAGCGTCGAGCCCTGCTTGGACATCTTGAGGAAGACCTCGCCGAGCCCGTCGTCAGGGTAGGACGAAGCGGTCATGTAGCCCTTGGCGCCGCCCACGGTGAAGCGGGTGGTCATGCTGGGACGCTGGTTGGGCATGCGCCGCCGGGTCGGCCGGTTGACCTCGATGACCTTGACCTCGGGCTCGGCCTCGACGGCCTTCGGCTCGTCCTTCTTGGCGCCGTTGCCGGCCGACAGCGGCTGGCCGACCTTGCAGTTGTCGCGGTAGACGGCCAGCGCCTTCAGGCCGAGCTTCCAGCCCTCCAGGTAGACCTGCTCGATGTCGTCGATCGTGGCCGATTCCGGCAGGTTGACCGTCTTGGAGATCGCGCCGGACAGGAACGGCTGGGTCGCCGCCATCATCCGCACGTGGCCCATCGGCGCGATGGCCCGCTCGCCCATCGCGCAGTCGAACACCTCGTAGTGCTCCTTGCGCAGGCCGGGGGCGTCGACGACGTGGCTGTGCTCGCCGATGTACTCGACGATGGCCTCGATCTGCTCCTGCTGGTAGCCGAGCTGCTTGAGCGCCCGCGGGATCGTCTGGTTGACGATCTGCATCGAGCCGCCGCCGACCAGCTTCTTGAACTTGACCAGCGCGAGGTCGGGCTCGATGCCGGTGGTGTCGCAGTCCATCATCAGGCCGATGGTGCCGGTGGGGGCGAGCAGGCTGGCCTGGGCGTTGCGGTAGCCGTTCTTCTCGCCGACCTTCAGGCACTCCGACCACTGGCGCGACGCCTCGGCGTGGATCTTCGCGTCCATGGTGCCGACCGTGCGCAGGTTGTCGTTGGCGGCGGCGTGCTTGCGCATGACCCGCTTGTGCGGCTCGGCGTTGCGGGCGTAACCGTCGTACGCGCCCACCACCCCGGCCAGCTCGGCGCTGCGCCGGTAGGACACCCCGGTCATCAGCGACGTGATCGCCCCGGCCACCGCGCGGCCGCCGTCGGAGTCGTAGGCGTGGCCCGTGGCCATGAGCAGCGCGCCCAGGTTGGCGTAGCCGATGCCGAGCTGGCGGTAGGCCCGCGTGGTCTCGCCGATCTTCTCGGTCGGGAAGTCGGCGAAGGTGATCGAGATGTCCATCGCGGTGATGATCAGCTCGGTCAGCTTGACGAAGTCGGCGACGTTGAAGGTGTTGTCGTCCTTCAGGAACTTCAGCAGGTTGATGCTGGCCAGGTTGCACGAGGAGTTGTCCAGGTGCACGTACTCCGAGCACGGGTTGCTGGCGGTGATCCGGCCGGTCTCCGGCGTGGTGTGCCAGTCGTTGATCGTGTCGTCGTACTGGACGCCCGGGTCGGCGCACTCCCAGGCGGCCTTGGCCATCTTGCGGAACAGGTCCTTGGCGTCGACCTTCTCGATGACCTCGCCGGTCAGGCGGGCACGAAGGCCGAACTGGTCGCCCTTCTCCACCGCGCGCATGAACTCGTCGGAGACGCGCACCGAGTTGTTGGCGTTCTGGTACTGGACGGAGACGATGTCCTTGCCGCCCAGGTCCATGTCGAAACCGGCGTCACGCAGGGCCCGGACCTTGTCCTCCTCACGCGCCTTGGTCTCGATGAACTCCTCGATGTCGGGGTGGTCGACGTCGAGCACGACCATCTTGGCCGCCCGGCGCGTCGCGCCGCCCGACTTGATCGTGCCCGCGGAGGCGTCCGCGCCGCGCATGAAGCTGACCGGCCCGCTGGCCGTGCCGCCGCTGGAGAGCAGTTCCTTGGACGAACGGATGCGGGACAGGTTGACGCCCGACCCGGAACCGCCCTTGAAGATCACGCCCTCTTCCTTGTACCACTCCAGGATCGACTCCATCTGGTCGTCCACGGAGAGGATGAAACAGGCGCTGACCTGCTGCGGCGAGGCGGTGCCCACGTTGAACCAGACCGGCGAGTTGAACGCGAAGACCTGGTGGACCAGGGCGTGCTTGAGCTCGTGGTCGAAGATCTCGGCGTCCTCGTCGCTGGCGAAGTAGCCGTGCTCGACGCCCGTGCGGGTGTAGACGCCGACCACCCGGTCGACGAGCTGCTTCAGGCTCCACTCGCGCTGCGGCGTGCCCACTGCGCCGCGGAAGTACTTGGTCGTCACGATGTTGGCCGCGTTCACCGACCAGAACTCGGGGAACTCGACACCCCGCTGCTCGAAGTTGATCGAGCCGTCGCGCCAGTTCGTCATCACGACGTCACGGCGCTCCCACTGGACCTCGTCATACGGGTGCACGCCGGGCTTCGTGAAGATCCGCTTCATCCTCAGCCCCTTACGCGGCCGCTTACCCCCGCGCGCCACTGAACCGCTGGCCGTGTCCGTCATGACTCCCCCTTCTCCGCCTTCAACTGTGAGATCTCGGCCTCGAAGTCCGCCAGGCTCTCGAAACCGCGATAAACCGATGCGAATCGCAGGTAGGCCACCTCGTCCAGCTCCCGGAGCGGGCCGAGGATCGCCAGGCCCACCTCGTTCGACGGCAGCTCGGCCGCGCCCTTGGCCCGGATGGCCTCTTCCACCCGCTGCCCGAGCTGCGCCAGCGAGTCCTCACTGACCGGCCTGCCCTGACAGGCCCGCCGCACGCCCGCGACGACCTTGTCCCGCGAGAACGGCTCCGTCACCCCGCTACGCTTGCTCACCATCAGCAGGACGGTCTCCTGCGTGGTGAACCTGCGCCCGCACTCGGGACAGGTGCGGCGGCGCCTGATGGCCGCGCCGTCGTCCGTGGACCGGCTGTCGATGACCCTGGTGTCAGGGTGGCGACAGAACGGACAGTGCACGGCTTCGCCTCCTCGACCCGCCCGGCCCACCACACGCGTAAAACCCTCGCCGCGGTACGCTCGCGCACGCCTCACGGCATGCCATGGTGCGGTCACGGAAACACAAGGTGTGGTGAACCGACATCGGTGTAACTACTAGATGTTGTGGTCCAACCGTAGAAGCGCGCGACCATGAACGCAAGTTGAGCAACACCGTTGAGCCGAAGTCGCTGATCAGCCCCTCAGTCACACGGGCCCCGGGCGTGTCGCCGCTGCCGGCCGCTCGCGCCCCTCACCCGACCGGCCCCCTCGCACCCGACGGCGACCAGCCCAAACAGGCCCCACAAAGGTACCGGAGCCCACAGCCTCCCCCCACCTCCCACCACCCCCGAAGCCCCCTCCCCTACCCCCACAAACCACCTCGGAACCCACCCCACCTTCTCCGCTGGCCCCCAGCCCTTCCCCTCTCCCGCCCCGCCTCCCCCGGCCCCACTTGCTCACATATGCCCCACCCCCACAGGGACGGAAGGGCGGCTCGTTGGAGATGACCATCCAGCCGCCAGGGTCAACGCTGTGGCTCGCGGCCACCGCACGATCTTCGGTTGTCTCCACGGACTCCGAATGATCACGCGGTGGCCGTCTCCATGCGCCCCCGACGACTCAAGATCGCCAAGCGTCACCGGAGTACCGGATGGTCACCCCACGAAGTGGCGGACGAAGCACGTCACGGGCACTTCGCGCGCATCGTGGGGCTCCAGCCGTTGTGGACGACGTACTTGCTGCCTGCGTAGTAGCTGACCTGGCCCTGCAGGCGGTAGGTGAAGGTGTCCCCCCGCTTGCAGCCCTTGTACAACGTCCTCTTGCCGGCCCCGTACCAGGAGGCGCTGGAGATGTTCTGCCAGCCCCACCAGCGCTTGCGCTGAAGCATGATCTTGACGCGCTGGTTGCTGGAGCAGCCGATCGCCCAGCCGGTCGCGGCCACGTGGCCCTTGCGCATCTCCGGACGGTACACACGCACCTCACGGCAGGACATCGTCGTCGAGCCGGCCGCCGCCGCGGCCGTGGTGACGGCGGTCAGGGAGGTCTGGGCGCCGGTCTGGACGGAGGCCTGCGCGGGGGCGCCCGCGGTCAGAGCCGCGGCGGCCACCGCCGCACCGACGACCATCGTGTTGAACGTTCGCATCGAGTTCTCCTTGGTGCTCGTCGTACTGGACACCGCGAAGGTAGCCAGGCCGATGTTGAGAACCTGTGGAGTGCCTGTTGAGCGAACCACCGGCCAGCGCACTCCACTGACGCATCGCGATCGCGCTTGGGATCTGCGCTGGTAGTGGCAGTGCCGGACGGTTGCCTGATGGCAACCCCGCCAGTCTGACAATCCGCACGACGTCCATGATCGTGCGGGTCCAGCGCGGCCGGTATCCACCGGATCTCGGAGAACGTCAGCAGGACGCGGTCATCCGTCCTGGGTGACTGAGCGGCGGCGATGGCCGGCACGTCCCCCATCCGGCGCTCCTCCAGGGACGCGCAGCCGCGGGTCCCGGCTTACGGAGGCCCGGGGCCCTGGCACGCCTGGGGGCCATAAGCCTGGCCTCCATCCCCAGGCACACCTTGGACCCATCGGTCTGGCCCCATCCCACGGCATGCCTTCGGGCCCGCCCCCTGAGGCTTTACCCCCTGAGGCTCTACCCCCTGAGCTCAGCGTCCCCGATCCCCCCAGAGCGTGCCCTCAGACGACCTCCGCCCCCAGCAACCCCGCCCGGCCGGGCAGCCCGGCACCCACGGCCGCACGGCCAACCGCCCTGATGCCCACCGCGGAATCGCCGGGCACTCCGGCGCCCACAGCGGCATGCCCAGCCGCCCGCGTCCCGAGCCAGAACCCGCCCAGGGACAGCAACACCATCACCACCACCAGCAGCACGGTCCGCCCCCGCCGGGTCAGCCGCACCGGAGGAGCCGGAGCCCTGACGCCGGCACCCGCAGAAACCACTCCGGTACCGCGCCCCCGCCGCCGCAACGCACGACGATTCCGCACAAACACGGCACCGTCACCGATCGGAGCACTTTCCGCCCCCACAACACGTCCCAACATCTCCCGCCCCCCGCGAGCCTCACCGTCACCAGAACCCCCGTTCCTCCGCGCCCCCCGGCGCCGCGCGCCCCCCGGCCCGCTCACCACTTCCCCCCGATCCCGGCCCGCGCCCTCCCCAGAGCGCCGCGCCCGTGCCATGAACCGATCCGCCGTCCGTCCCGAGCGCCGCCCCTGCCTGTCGGACCGCTCGGCCGACTGCTCTGAGCGCCCCCCTTGCTCGCCCATCCGTCCCGAGCGGCGCCCCTGCTCCCCCAGCCGCTCGCCCTTCTTCCGGCGGCGCGCCCGCGTTTCGGGCTGCTCGGTCGCGTCGCCTGAGGGCCGCCTTCGCGTCTCCGGGCGGCCCGTGGCCTCCCCTGGACGCCGCCGTTCCCAGGGACGGTCCGCTCGGGCCTCCGCCTGGCGCTCCCGCTCCCCTTCCCGCAGGATCCCTGCGTTCCGGCCCGCCGGCCGCCCCGCGCGGCCTGCCTGACCTCGCCTGCCCGATGCCACCAGCCCCCAGCGTCCCGACGTCACCGCCTCGTCGCGCCTACCCGCCCCCTCCGCCTGACGTCGGCGTCCCCGCCCCTCCGCCTCTCCCTCCGGACGTCGTCCGGCCGCTTCGGGTGGCCGTCGGCGCCGGGTGCCGGGCTCGGGCGGGCGGGCGCGGGGTTTGGTCACGTCCGTGTCGGGCGCGCCCTGCGTACCTTCAGGACGGCGGCGACCGGTCAGCGTGTCGTCGGCGAGCGACCGCCCACCGACCTCCCGAGGCAGCGGCCGGTCGGCATCCGTGTCCGCGTCGGGACGCGGGGAGGGGACCAGCCACAGTCGGGGACGGTCCGAGCCTTGAGCGACCTTCCCGGAGCCACTGGCGCGACGCCGCCGGGTGTTCGAATCGGAAGCCGGTCGTTTTCCCGGATTTTCACGGTGGCCGGAGCCGGTTTGCGGGTCGTCTCCCCGTCGGCCACCGCCCCGGGTGGCGTCGGCGATGAGGGTGAGCCGGTTGGCGTCTTCGCTGGTCGTGTCGGTGCTCGGGGTCGTTCGCACGATTGACCTCCCGCCGTCTGGCCCGAGGAAACGGCCAAAATAAGATCAGCAAATCGAACACGGTGTCGATCGAACTCCCGTACGATGTTGTACACCACGCTGGCGACAATTTCGAGGAAGACTCGAACAATTGTTTGAAGATGATCTTCAACAGCGATACGGTCGCTGTGTGCGACATCAAGACCACGGACCGGGAGGTTCGCCAGTGAGGCGGGCCGCCGCCAGGCGAGGAGGAAGAGCATGAGCGAGCGGGAAGACGCTAACGGGGTCACAGACCTCGCGGTGCGCCGACGCGACTCCCTGGGCCTGACGCCCAGGCAGCGCAAGATCCTCGAAGTGATCCGCGATTCGGTGCAGCAGCGCGGCTACCCGCCCTCGATGCGCGAGATCGGCGAGGCCGTGCAGCTGACGAGCACGTCCAGCGTGTCGCACCAGTTGACCGCCCTGCAGCGCAAGGGATACCTGCGGCGCGATCCGCACCGGCCGCGCGCCCTTGAGGTGCGCCTGCCCGGCGAGCCCGTGCTGTGGGTCGACCCCGACGCCACCGACGACGAGGCTCCGGTGAGCCGGCCGACCGCCGCCTACGTCCCGCTGGTGGGCCGCATCGCCGCCGGTGGTCCGATCCTGGCCGAGGAAAGCGTGGAGGACGTCTTCGCCCTTCCCAAGCAGCTCGTCGGCGAGGGCACGCTTTTCCTGCTCCAGGTCGCCGGTGACTCGATGATCGAGGCCGCCATCGCCGACGGCGACTGGGTGGTCGTCCGCCAGCAGCCGGTCGCCGAGAGCGGTGACATCGTGGCCGCCATGATCGAGGGCGAGGCCACGGTCAAGACGTTCAAGCGCAAGGACGGGCACGTGTGGCTGGTGCCGCACAACCCGAACTACGAGCCCATCCCCGGTGACGAGGCCAGTGTTCTGGGCAAGGTGGTGGCCGTCCTCCGCCGCCTCTGAACCTCCGGCCGGCGCCCTTTCCTGCGGCCGCCGTTCGATTTCCTGCGATCCGGCCTCCCTCGCACGGGGGCTGTGGTCGTCGGCGCCATGTGGCGATTCCTCGCAAGTCGCACGCACCGAACGCCGCCCTCCAACGCTGAGGCTCTTCCATCCGGGCCTCGCGTGGAGGGCGGCGTCGTCGTCGCCCGCTCACCTTTCTCCCGGGGCGTTCCTTCGGGCCCCGGACACCTTTCTCCCGGGACGTTCCTTCTGGCCCCAGAACACAACGCGGCCGGCCCCGCACACCACCCCGACCCGGACGTCCGCTCCCCGGTTCGACACGCCGGCCATGCAGCCGCCCCCATCGGCAGGCACCTGCACCAGGCCCCCTTCCGCCACACCGCAAACTCCTAGACTGTGCCCGTGACCGACACGAATGCCCCAAAAGAGACCCCCGCCTCCAAAGAGTTGAAGGACCTCAAAGAGACGCATGACGGTCTCAAATGGGCAATCACCGCCCCCGGTGTCATCCCCGCCTGGATCGCCGACATGGACCTGGCCACCGCCCCCGAGGTGGTCGAGGCCCTGACCCGCCGCGCCGCCGGCGACCTCGGCTACCCGACCTGGCTGGACAAGCCGCAGGCCGGCCCCCTGGCCGAGGCGTTCGCCGAGCGCATGGCCGTCCGCCACGGCTGGACGGCCGACCCCTCGCACGTCCACACCTTCAGCGACATCAACCAGGCCCTCCAGGTGCTGCTGCACCTCTGGACCAAGCCAGGGGACGGCGTCGCGCTGCACACCCCCGCCTACCACCCGTTCCTGACGACCCTCGACGTGATGGAACGTCCGCTCGTCCCCATCCAGCTCGAACCGGATGGCGACGCCTGGCGGTTCGAGGTGCCCGACCTGTCCGGCTGCCGGGTGCTGCTGCTGGTCAACCCGCACAACCCGACGGGCCGCGTGTTCACCCGCGCCGAGCTGGAAGGGCTGGCCGAGCACGCCGAGCGCCACGACCTGCTGGTGCTGGCCGACGAGATCCACGCCGACCTCACCTACGCGCCCCACCGGCACATCCCCTTCGCCACGATCCTCCCCGAGCGCACGGTCACCCTCACCTCGGCCACCAAGGCGTTCAACCTGGGCGGCATCCGCTGCTCGGTCGCCCACATCGGGCACGCCGGGGTGCGCGCGGCCCTGGCGGCGCAGCCGCCGTTCCTCTTCGGGTCGACGCACCTGTTCGGGGTGGAGGCCACGGTCGCGGCCTGGCGGCACGGCGACGCCTGGCTGGACCGGACCCGGGCGCTGCTCGACCACAACCGCCGGCTGCTCGCCGAGCGGCTGCCGGACCGGTTCGGGTACCGGATGCCCCAGGCCACCTACCTGGCGTGGCTGCACACCGGGCAGCCGGGCATGGCCGAGGTCATCGAGCGGGAGGCCAAGGTCCAGCTCAACGACGGCGCCGCGTTCGGCCCGGGCGGCGCGGACTACGTACGGCTGAACTTCGCGACGACGGAACCTGTGCTCTCGGAGATTCTCACCCGACTGAGCTGAGTGGCGACGCAACCGCCGCTCTCGGAGATTCTCACCCGACTGAGCTGAGGGCGGCCGGAGCCGGTGCCGAGCTGAGGGGCAGCTGGTGCCGAGCTGAGGGGCGGCCCCGACGGGCCGCCCCTCAGGACGGTCAGCTCAGCGGCGGCAGGTCCGGCGCGGTCGCCGCCGGGCGCTCCTCCAACGCGGCGAGCGCCAGCTCGACCGCCTTGGCCAGCTGCGGGTCGCGGCCCGCCACCCGGTCCTGCGGCGTGATCACGACCTCGACGTCGGGATCGACGCCGTGGTTCTCCACGCCCCAGCCCGGCCCCTCCAGCCAGAACGCGTACCGCGGCTGGGTCACCACGGTCCCGTCCACCAGGGAGTAGCGCGAGTCGATGCCGATGACGCCGCCCCAGGTCCTGGTGCCGACCAGCGGGCCGAGGGCGCGGTTCTTGATCCCGGCGCTGACGATGTCGCCGTCGGACCCGGCGAACTCGTCGGCGACGGCCACGATGGGCCCGCGGGGCGAGTCCTCGGGGTAGCGCATGGGCTCGTAGCCGCGGGCCCGCGCCCAGCCGGTCACCTTGCGCGACAACTTCTCCAGCACCAGCTCGGACAGGTGCCCGCCGCCGTTCTCGCGCACGTCCACGACCAGCCCGTCGAAGGCCATCTCGGTACGCAGGTCGCGGTGGAACTGCGCCCACCCCGAGGCCACCATGTCCGGGACGTGCAGGTAACCGAGCCGCCCACCGGACGCCTCGCGGACGAAGGCCCGCCGGCTCTCCACCCAGTCGTGGTAGCGCAGCTGGCTGTCGTCGGCGAGCGGGGTGACGACGACCCGGCGCGGCGAGCCGCCGGCCGCGGGCCGCACGGTGAGCTCCACGGGCTGGTCGGCGGTGCCGGACAGCAGCGCGAGCGGACCGCGTACCGGATCGACCGGCTGTCCGCCCACCGCCACGATCGCGTCGCCGGGACGGATCGCGACGCCGGGCGCGAGCAGCGGCGAGCGGGCCGCGTGGTCGGAGGTCTCGCCCGGCAGAATGCGCTGGACCCGCCAGGTCCCGTCCTCCTCCTTGGCCAGGTCGGCGCCGAGCAGGCCCTGGCGGCGGCGCGGGTCGCTGACGCCGTCGTGGCCCCTGGCGTAGGCGTGCGAGGTGCCGAGTTCGCCCTGCACCTCCCACAGCAGGTCGATCAGCTCGGAGTGGCAGCCGAGGCGGCCGACCAGCGGCTCGTACCGGTCGAGCGTGGCCTGCCAGTCGACGCCGCCCATGTCCTCGCGCCAGAAGTGGTCGCGCATGAGCCGTCCGGCCTCGCGGTAGCCCTGGAGCCATTCGGCGACCGGGTCGATCTGGACGGCGATCCGGTCGAGGTCGATCGTGACGACCTCGTCGCCCTCGCCGGCCGCCCGCGTCTGGAGGCCGTTCTTGCCGTTGGTGACGAGCCTGGTGCCGTCGCCGCTGACCTCGAAGGCCCGCACATCCTTGCCGAGTTCGGCCTTGGCGCGCTTCTTGAGGTCGTAGCGTTCGAGCACGGTCTCGTTCACCGGCTCGGTGCCGTCGCCGAGCTGGCCCGTCAGGGGGTGGCGGAGCCAGAGCAGCGCGTCCTTGGCGGTCCTGAGGTTGCCGTAGCGGCCCGCCGGCACGGGGACGGGGACCACGCGGGAGGCCAGCGCCTCGGGGTCCACCTCGGTACGCGGCGGCGCGTCGTCCTTCTTGTCGTCCTTGCCGGGCTTGTCGTCCTCCCCGTTGAACCCCCGTCCCTGCAACGAGGGGTCGAACGGCGACGGCGTGGCGGCCTGCAGCGGCACGATGTACGGCCGGCAGCCCGCCGGGAACGACAGGTCGAACACGTGCGCGTCGTACACCGGGTCGAACGTGCGCACCGACAGGAAGGCCAGGTGCTTGCCGTCCTTGGTGAACACCGGGTCGTAGTCGGAGAAGCGCAGCGGCGTCACGTCGATCACCGACGTGCCGTCCACGCGGCCCATCTTGATCTGCGACAGCGGCTCGTGGTCGGGGTGCACCCAGGCCAGCCAGCCGGAGTCCGGCGAGAAGGTGACCCCGCTGATGTCGCCCTGCGTGGTGCGGTCGAGCTCCCGCAGGTCGCCCGACTCCAGGTCCACGACGAGCAGCCGCCCGTCGTGCGTGGCCACGGCGGCGTGCTTGCCGTCGGGCGCGGCGGTCAGTTCGAGCACCCGGCCGAGCTGCCCGCCGGCCAGGCTCCTGATCTCGCCGCCGGGGGTGCCGATCTCCAGGCCGTCCTCGCCGCCGGCGTCGGAGACCCACACGGCCCGGCCGTCGGCGCCGAGGGCGCGCGGCAGGCGCACCCGCACGCCGGGTTCCACCCGGAGCGCGCCCGCGGGCCCGTCGCGGTGGGTCACCCAGTGCGCGGTGCCGCGGATCTCGACGGCGCTGGCCCGCCCGGTCGGGTCCGGGGAGAAGGCGCCGACGCGCGTGGGCGCGGGCCGGCGCGCCCGTCCCGGCCGCGGGCCGCCGAGCTTGACCTCCAGCTTGTACGGCTCGGCGTCCAGGCTCTCCAGCAGCCACAGGTCCCCCGCGTGGCTGTAGATCACCCGCTCACCGTCGCTCGTGGCGTGACGGGCGTAGAACTCGTCGTGGTTGGTGTGCCGGCGCACGTCGGACCCGTCGGGAAGGGCCGAGTAGAGGTTTCCCACGCCGTCCGCGTCGGACAGGTAGACGATCCGGTCGCCGACCCAGCTCACCGCCCAGTACTGGGCGGGGCTGTCGGCGAACAGCCGGACGAACTCCCCGTCGCCGTCGGCGTCGACCCAGATCTTGGCCGCCGTGCCGCCCCGGTAGCGCTTCCACTGGGACGGCTCGCGCCAGACCGGCGACACCGTGGCCACCTTCGCGCCGCTGACGGCCGCCTCGCTGACCCACCCGTACGGCAGCCGCTCCGCCGGCCCCCCGTCGAGCGGGACGGCGTACGCCCACAGCCGGGTACGGGACGCCTCCCCGGTGGAGCTGACCGCGAGCACGGCTCCGTCGCCGGTCCAGCCGCGGACGCCGGTCATGGCGTTGCCCCAGTGCGTCAGCCGGGTGCCTTCGGCGCCGTCCAGCTCGGCCGCGAACACCTCGGGGGCGCCTTCCTTGCCGCTGGTCCACGCGATGCGCGAGCCGTCGGGCGAGAACCGCGGGGCGGAGACCGGCACGCGGTCGGCGGTGAAGCGCCAGGCCCGGCCGCCGGCGACGGGGGCGAGCCAGACATCGTCGTCGGCGACGAAGGTGACCAGGTCACCGGACAGATGTGGATATCTCAGGTATGCGCCATATGTCACAGCTAGACACTAATGCGAGACACCAAACCAGCTAAAGATTTTCTCTCAGAGCACGGCGCCACCGTCCGCGAACAGCCAAGACCGCCCGATGCCCCGGATGTGCGGGGAACGGCAGGGAAGGAGCCAATCGCTACAAATCACACACTGTGAGGAATCATGCGATTTTTCGTCCGACCGCACCAGCTCCCGGGCCGCCTGGCCGCCGCCGCCATCATCCTCAACTCCGGGTTCGGCAAGACCAAGGCCGACGAGCAGACGGCGGCCGGCCTGCACGGCATGGCCGCGGGCACGTACCCGTTCCTGCGCGGCCAGGACCCGGTGGCCTTCACCCGGCTGCTGTCGAAGGGCGAGCTCGCCCTCGGGGCCGCGCTCGCCCTGCCGTTCGTGCCGTCGTTGCTGGCCGGCGCGGGGCTGACCGCGTTCGCGGCCGGCCTGCTCGGGCTCTACCTCAGGACGCCGGGCATGCGCGAGGAGGGCAGCCTGCGCCCGACCCAGCAGGGCATCGGCCTGTCCAAGGACCTCTGGCTGCTGGCCATCGGCCTCGGGCTGGTGATCGAGGAGCTCCGCAGTGACGATTGATCTCCGGATGCCCGACCCTAATCCGGACAAAGCTGGGTAGCCCGACCACATGGTACAAATCGGCTACACCTTGATGTCCGAGCAGACCCCGGCCCGCGAACTGGTGGACTACGCCGCCACCGCCGAGCGCGTCGGCTTCGACTACGCGGTCATCTCCGACCACTACTTCCCGTGGATCGAGGAGATGGGCCACTCGTCGTACTGCTGGTCGGTGCTGGGCGCGGCGGCGCAGGTGACCGAGCGGCTGCCGCTCATGACGTACGTGACCTGCCCCATCATGCGCTACCACCCGGCCGTGGTGGCGCAGAAGGCGGCCACGATGGGGGTGCTGAGCGAGGGCAGGTTCACCCTGGGCCTGGGCGCCGGCGAGAACCTCAACGAGCACGTCGTCGGCGAGGGCTGGCCGCCGGTGGACACCAGGCACCGGATGTTCGCCGAAGCCGTGCAGATCATCAAGGAACTGTTCAGCGGCGAGTACGTCACCTACCAGGGCGAGTTCTTCGACGTCGACTCCGCCAAGCTCTACGACCTGCCCGACGAGCAGGTGCCGATCGGCATCGCCGCCTCCGGCGGCCGGTCGGCCGAGATCGCCGCGGAGCTGGGCGACGTGCTGGTCATCAACGACCCGATGCCCGAGGTGGTGCAGCAGTTCCACGCCGCGGGCGGCCAGGGCAAGCCGGTCTACGGCCAGCTCCCCATCGCCTACGACACCGACCCCGAGGCCGCCAAGGAGCGGGCCCACCGGCTGTGGCGCTGGTCGGGCGTCGGCGGCTGGAAGGTCATGGCCGAGCTGCCCGGCCCGGTGAACTTCGCCGCCGCGGCCGGCTCGGTACGCCCCGAGGACGTCGCCGAGAGCGTGCCCTGCGGCGACGACGTGGACGCGGTCGTGCAGGGCGTCAAGAAGTTCGCCGACGCCGGATACACGCACGTGGCGCTCGTGCAGATCGGGCACGACCAGCAGGAGCCGTTCTTCGACTGGGCGGAGAAGGAGCTCCTGCCGGCCCTGCGCCGGATCTAGCCGCCTACGGGACGATGTTGACCAGCTTGGGCGCGCGCACGATCACCTTGCGCGGCGTGCCCTGGAGGTAGCCGGCCACCTTGTCGGAGGCCAGGGCCAGGGCCCGCAGCTCGTCCTCGGAGATGTCGGGGGCGACCTCCAGCCGGTCGCGCACCTTGCCCGCCACCTGCACCACGCACGTGACCGACTCCTGCACCAGCAGCGCGGGGTCGGCGACGGGCCAGCCGGCGAAGGCGACAGGACCGGTGCGGCCCAGGCGCTCCCAGCCCTCCTCGGCGACGTAGGGCGCCACCAGCGACAGCATGACGGCCAGCGACTCGGCGGCCTCGCGCACCGCCGGGTCGGCCGCGCCGGGGCCGGAGTCGATGGCCTTGCGGGCGGCCGAGGTCAGCTCCATCATGCGGGCCACCGCGACGTTGAAGCGCTGCGACTCGACCAGCTTGGTGACCTCGTCGATCGTGCGGTGGGTGACCTTGCGCAGCTCGGCGTCGCCGCCCTCGAACGGCACGCCGGGCTCGGCGGTCGCCTCCGACATCACGCGCAGCGCGCGGGCCAGGAACTTCTGCGAGGCGGCCGGCGAGACGTCGGCCCAGTCGATGTCGTCCTCCGGCGGACCGGCGAAGATCATCGTCAGGCGGACGGCGTCGACGCCGAAGGCGTCGATCTGCTGGCCCAGGTCGATGCCGTTGCCCAGGGACTTCGACATCGCCTTGCCGCCGTTGATCACCTGCCCCTGGTTCAGCATGCGCAGGAACGGCTCGGTGAAGCTCACCATGCCCATGTCGTGCAGGACCTTGGTGAAGAAGCGCGAGTACAGCAGGTGGAGGACGGCGTGCTCGATGCCGCCGACGTACTGGTCGATCGGGCCCCACTTGCGCACCTGCTCGGGGTCGAACGGCCCGTCGGTGTAACCGGGCGAGGTGTACCGCAGGAAGTACCAGGACGAGTCGACGAACGTGTCCATCGTGTCGGTGTCGCGCTGGGCCGGACCGCCGCACTTGGGGCACTCGACGTTGACCCACTCGGTGGCGCTGGCCAGCGGGGAGACGCCCTTGGGCGCCAGCGCCTCGCCGCGCAGGTCGGGCAGCGTGACGGGCAGCTGCTCGTCGGGGACGGCCACCTCGCCGCAGTCGGCGCAGTGGATGATCGGGATCGGCGTGCCCCAGAAACGCTGGCGGGACAGCAGCCAGTCGCGCAGCCGGAAGTTGACCGCGCCGGCGCCCCGGCCCTCGGCCTCCAGGATCTCGATGATCTTGGCGATGGCCTCGGCTTTGGTCAGCCCGTCGAGAGGGCCGGAGTTGACCAGCGTGCCCTCGCCGGGCGTGGCCTCGCCGGTCTCGCCGGGGTCGGCCAGGCCGGTGTGCACGACGACCTTGACCGGCAGGTCGAACTTCCGCGCGAAGTCCAGGTCGCGCTGGTCGTGGGCGGGCACGGCCATGATCGCGCCGTGGCCGTAGTCGGACAGCACGTAGTCGGCCGCCCAGACCGGGATGCGCTCGCCGCTGACCGGGTTGACCGCGTGGCGGCCCAGGAAGACGCCCGTCTTCTCCTTGTCGGTGGACAGGCGCTCGATGTCGCTCAGCTTGGCGACCTCGGCGCGGTAGGCCTCGAAGGCCGGGCGCTGCTCGTCGGTGACGATCTCGTCGGCCAGCGCCGCGTCGACCGCGACCACGAAGAACGTGGCGCCGTACAGGGTGTCGGGGCGCGTGGTGTAGACGTGGACCGGCTCGTCGCGGCCCTCGATCTCGAACAGCACGTCGGCGCCCTCGGAGCGGCCGATCCAGTTGCGCTGCATGGTCAGCAGGCGCTCGGGCCAGCCGTCGAGCTGCTCCATGTCGTCCAGCAGGCGCTGGGCGTAGTCAGTGATCTTGAAGTACCACTGCGTCAGCTCGCGGCGGATGACGTCGGCGCCGCAGCGCTCGCACTTGCCGGCCACGACCTGCTCGTTGGCCAGCACCGTCTGGTCGTTGGGGCACCAGTTGACCAGGCCGCCCTTGCGGTAGGCCAGGCCGCGCTCGAAGAAGCGGTTGAACAGCCACTGGTTCCAGCGGTAGTACTCGGGGTCGCTGGTGTGCAGGCGGCGCGACCAGTCGAAGGAGATGCCGTAACGCCGGAAGGAGTTGGCCTGCGTCTCGATGTTGGCGTAGGTCCACTCGGCGGGGTGGGCGTTGCGCTTGATCGCGGCGTTCTCGGCGGGCAGCCCGAAGGAGTCCCAGCCGATCGGGTGCAGGACGTTGTAGCCCTGCTGCATCCAGTAGCGCGCGACGACGTCGCCGATGGCGAACACCTCGCCGTGGCCCATGTGGAGGTCGCCCGACGGGTAGGGGAACATGTCGAGCATGTAGCGCCGCTCCCGGGGGTCGGCCGCGTCCTCGCTCGCCCGGTAGGTGTCCTGTTCCTCCCATCGCTGCTGCCACTTGGCCTGCAGCGCCTGCGGGTCGTACTCACTCACGGCTACTGTCCTTCTGGCTTGACTCGGACCCATAAGAAAACCCCTCGTGCACGACGAGGGGTAGCCGCGACGGCGAGACCTCTCAGGGCCGTCGCGGCCCGCTAAGAAGCAGGGTCGCGGAACGCATGTGTCAAGCCTAGCGCACGTCTTCGACGGAATGCAGATACTCCGGCGACCGGCGCAGGCACAATAGACCCTTCAGGTCCAGCGAGACCTGATGGTGATGTATCCGTTGTGACCTCATATGTCCCTTTAGAATACTGTCGTCGCGTGGTGTACCCAGCTGAGCCAGATCGACCGGAGGGCGACCTGCCGCTGCAGGATCCGCCAACCGATCCGCGCGGCTTCGCTCGTTTCGCTGCGAAACCAGCCGTATCTCCTGGAAAATCCCATGAGATCATGCCTGGTACGTCAAATCCGGATATAGCGGCACATCCGGACACAACCTCGGGAGGGCCGGCAGCAATGGCAACGGAGAATTCCGCGAGCTCCGGGGCGTCGCACCTGCCACCGTCCTGGCCGGAGGCCCGCAACGACGTGCCTTCCTCCTGGCCGTCCAGCGGGCAGGAGTCCTCCGGCGTGCCGATGTCGTGGCCGGAGGCCGCCCCGGCACAGCCGTCCTGGCCCGAGGCCCCGCAGGCGCCGTCCTGGCCCGAGCCGCCGCGCCCCGAGGGCTCCTGGCCCGACGTGCCGCGCAACGACTCCTCGCGGAACGACCTCCCGCGCACCGGCTCCTCGCGCGACGACGGCCGGGCGCAGCAGCGGGGCGGCGACGCGTCGTGGCCGGAGCCGGCGCGGCCGTCCTGGCCCGACCCGCCCCGGCAGGAACAGGGCTGGCCCGAGGCCCCCCGCCAGGAGGTCCCCGTCTCGTGGCCGGAGCAGCAGCAGCCGGCCCAGCCGCAGGACCCGGTGCCCGCCTGGTCGCAGCCGCCGACGCCGTCCCCCGGCGCGTGGTCCAACCTGTCCACGCCGGCGCCCTGGCCCAACAGCCCCACCCCCGCCCCCTCCCCCGCGCCGTCGGCGTCCGCCGCCGACCCGCTGGACCGCACGGTCACGCTGGGCCGCGCGTCCGGCCCGCTCGACGCCCCCGTCCAGCCCGCGCCGTCGCCGCTCGACGGGCCCGGCAGGCCCGGCGGCCCGTCCGCCGCCCCGGCCGACGAGCACACCGTCATGTACGGCGGCCGGCAGGCCGACACCATGGTGGGCGACCCCGCGATGCCCCCGGGCCCGCTCGCGGCGGCCCACGTCGGCGCGCCCCCGGCCGGACCGGGCATGCCCGGCGACGGCCACCCCGACCAGCCGCGCCCCGGCTCCAACCTCAACCGCGACCCCTCCGACCCCGACCGCCGGTTCGTGACGGCCGGTCAGATCAGCGGCTCGCGCACCCCGCCTCCCGACCGCCAGCAGGAGCTCTGGAACAACGTCTTCGGCGACGAGTACCAGGGCGGCGACCACGACTCCCTGGACGACGAGCCGGGCAAGCCCATCTGGATCTACGCGCTCGGCGGCTCGGTGGTGATCGCCCTGATCGCGGCGCTGCTGTGGGCCTTCCTCGCGGGCCCGCTGGCCGGCGAGGACACCCCGGAGGGCAAGACCGCCTCCTCCCCCACGGCCTCGGCCGGCCCCACGAAGGCGGGCACGGGCAAGCGCTCCACCACGATCCCCGCCCTGCCGAAGTACCCGGGCAAGGCGTCCCCGGTGACCGGCCGGGTCGAGGACGCCGCGGCCGGGGTCTCGCTGCCCCGCCTGGGCGGCAGCTGGCAGCTCGACCAGCGGGCCACGGTCAAGTCCACCTTCGGCTACGACACCCGTCAGTACACGGAGGTCGCGCCCGACAAGTACGCCCAGGTCATGTCGGGCCCGCTGCCGGCCAGTATGTCCTCCCTGTACGACAAGGACGACCTGGAGCCGGTCATCCGGCGCATGGTGCTGCAGGCCCGCAAGGACTTCTACCCCGACGGCAACAAGGTCAGGAAGATCGCGCAGCAGCCGATCAAGGTGGGCGCCTCCACCGGCCGGCTCATCGCGTACGCCATGACCGCCGGCACGGAGAAGGCCACGATCGTCACGATGGCGGTCAACACCGGCGGCAGCGTGCCCGCCATCGTGTTCGTGTCGATCCCGGACGAGGGCAAGCAGCTCCTGCCGGACATCCGTACCGTGATGAACCAGCTCAAGCTGACCGCGCAGTCCTGAGCCCCGGGCGCCGCCGCGCCCGGCTCAGAACGTGCACTCCATGTGCTTGATCCCGTTGATGAACGAGGAGTGCAGGCGGTCGGGCCGGCCGCCCTCGATGTGCGGCACCCGGCGCAGCAGCTCGCGGAACATCACCGTGATCTCCCGCCGGGCCAGGTGGGCGCCGAGGCAGAAGTGCGGCCCCGGCCCGCCGAAGCCGACGTGCGGGTTGGGGTGGCGGGTGATGTCGAAGCGGTACGGGTCGGCGAACACCCGTTCGTCCCGGTTCGCCGCCCAGTAGAACAGCACCACCTTCTCGCCGGCGCGGTAGAGGTGGCCGTTCATCTCGTGGTCGCGGGTGACCTTGCGGCGCATGAAGTTCACCGGCGAGGCCAGCCGGACGATCTCCTCCACGGCCCCTGGGGCGCGGCCCTCGACGTCCTCCAGCCACAGGGCGCGCTGGTCGGGGTTCTTGGTGAGCAGGCGCAGGCCGTAGGAGATGGCGTTCCTGGTCGTCTCGTTGCCCGCGACCACCAGCAGGATGAAGAACGAGCCCAGCTCCTGCATCGTCAGCCGCTCGCCGTCGATGTTGGCGTTGACCAGCGAGGACGTCAGGTCGTTGGTGGGGTTGGCGGTGCGGTGGGCGGCGAGGTCCTGGACGAGCTGCTGCAGCTCCATGCCGGCGGTGAGCAGGCGGGTGGCGAGCTGGTCGAGGTCGCCGCCGGTGTATTCGGGGTCGAAGCCGCCGAGGATGACGTTCGAGCGGTCGAAGACGAACCGGTAGTCGCGCTCGGGGATGCCCATCATGTCGCAGATGATCTTCAGCGGAAGGCGCGCGGCCACGTCGGTGACGAAGTCGCCGCCGGGACCGGCGGCCAGCAGGTCGTCGACGATGCGCACGGCGGCGGCCTCGACGTCCGACTCGAACTGCTTGATCATCTTGGGGGTGAACGCGCGGGAGACGATCCTGCGCAGCCGGGCGTGCCGGGGGTCGTCCATGTTGATCATGGAGCCGAAGTACTCGGTGAACTCGGCGGGCATGTCGGGGATGTTCGTCGCGCCGCCGTCGCCGGAGCAGAAGACCTCGGGGTTGCGGCTCGCCTCCAGGATGTCGGCGTGCCTGGCCAGCGCATAGTAGCCGGGCCCTTTGGGCGCGACGGCCAGCTCCATCTCCTCGAAGAAGGCCGGCGTCTCGCGGGCGCGCAACCGGTCGAACGCCGCCTCGCGCTCGCTCATGGGCCTGGCCCAGAAGTTCCGGTCCGAAAGGTCGAAGTCCAGGACGGTCATAGGGCAATCATTCGGAAAGCGACCACTTACGTCAATGGGTTCGACGTACACCGTACGTGGCTGCCGGAAAAACCGGTGGCTCGCGCGGACGGGGCTTTGTAGGGTGCCGCGCATGACGTTCTTCTTCCTCCTCGGCTAGCGATCCGCCGGCGGGCCGTGGGCTGACCCACCGCCGGTGATGCGGGGCGGCCTGCCGCCGTCCCGGGTCGCTACGTGGGAGAAGAACAGTTGCTCACCTTGGCGGTGGCCAGGGCGGTGCGTGGCACCGAACCCCTGGTCGCGGCGGAGATCCGGCGTGCCCGTCTCGGGGCCGTCGTCGGCGTCCGCCATCGGGAGGTGTGGTTCGAGGTCCGGCCCGGCGCCGGGCTCCTGGGATTGCGCACCGCGGACGACGTACTGCTGGCCGCGGCCGTGGTGGACGGGGTCGGCCACGGCCGCTCCGCGCTCGCCCGGCTGGCGCGGGCGGCCCGCGGGATCGACCTCGGCGCGCCCGGCGGCCCCGACGTCGAGGTCTCGGCCTCGTTCGTGGGACGCCGCAACTACACCAGGCACGAGATCGAGGATGCCGTCGGGACCGAGCTGGCCCGGTCGTGGCGGCTGCGCTACCACTCCCGGCGGGACGGCGGCCGGCCACCTGCGGGGGCGACGGCGTGGCGGGTGACGATCGAGGGCGACCAGGCGGTCATCGCCCGGCGGGCCGGTGACCGGCCGCTGCACCGCAGACCGTACAAGACGGCCTCGATCCCGGGCACGCTGCACCCGCCGCTGGCCGCCGCGATGGCCCAGCTCGCCGGGGTGGGCGCGGCGGGCTTCCGCGGCGTCGTGCTCGACCCCTGCTGCGGGGCGGGCACCACCCTCATCGAGGCGCACGCGCTCACCCACACGCCGCACGCCGGAGCCGCCGGAGCCGCCGGATTTGCTGAGCTCTCCCCGCTCGCGCTCGCACCACACGCCGGGCTCTGCGGGCTCTCCGGGTTCGTCGGGTTCGACCGCGATCCGGCCGCCGTCGCGGCGGCCGCCGCGAACGCGCGGGCCGCCCTGCCACCGGACGGTACGGGCCCGTTCCGCTGGGGGCTCGCCGACGCCGGACGGCTCCCCGTGGCGGACGGAAGCGTGCGGCGGGTGCTGGTGAACCCGCCCTGGGGACGTCAGGTGCCGCCGCGCGGCCTGCTGGGCCCCGGGCTGGACCCGTTGTGGCGGGAGGTGCGGCGGGTGCTGGAACCCGGCGGCCTGGCCGTGGCGCTGCTCCACGACGATCCCGGCACCGGTGCGACAACGGCCGGCGCGCCGGACGGGTTCGCGGTCGAGGAGACGGTCCCGGTGAGCCTGTCAGGGCGCCACCCGGTGATCACCGTGCTCAGCAGCCGAGCCAGTCGAGGATGAGGCGGTTGACCTCCGCGGGCCGTTCCAGGTGGAGGAAGTGGCCCGCGTCCGCCACCAGCTCGACCCGCGACCCCGGCGGCAGGCTGCCGGCCGCGTCCTTGGCCATCTCCGCGCCCATGCACCCGTCCCGCTCGCCGTGCAGGTACAGGACCGGGCCCGCGGTGGCGGGGTCGACGTCCGGGTAGCGGCCCGAGGGAGGCGTGGTGCCGAGCGCGGCGCGGTAGTACCCGATGGCCGCCGCCATGTTGGCGGGCTCGCCCAGGCTGCGCCGGACGAACGCCAGGTCCTCGGCCGGGTCGTGGCCGGGCGACCAGTCCCGCCACAGCCGGTCGAGGAAGGCCGGGTCGGCGGCGGCCGGCTCGGCCAGCACGGTCTGGAACAGGAATATGTAGAACGACCGCTTGAGCTGCTCGTACGCCAGCAGCCCGGGAAGCTGCGCGCCCGGCGGCGGCACCGCGAGCGCGACGGCCCGGCGGAAGCGCCCGGCCAGGGCGTAGGCGGGGAAGGCCCCCCAGTCGTGCCCGACGATCACCGCGTTCTCGTCGCCGCCGAGCTCCTCGTGCAGCGCGCGCACGTCGGCGACCAGGGCCGCCTCCTCGTACGCGCCGTCGGCCGGGATCTCGGTGGGCGCGTAACCGCGGCTGAACGGCGCGACGGCGCGGTAGCCGCGTCCGGCCAGCTCGGGCATCAGGTGCCGCCAGGTGTGCGCGGTGTCGGGGAACCCGTGCAGGCACAACGCCAGCGGCCCCTCCCCCACGGTCAGATACGCGAACTCCACGCCGTTGGCGTGGATCGTTCTGATCTCCATGACTGCGAAACCTAGCATTCGCCTCCTTCCGGGAGTACCACTGCACAAGGGGCCTTTCATCGTGAGGAGCAGGTATGCGCCGCGGATGGGTTCTCGCTCTGGCCTCACTGACCATCGTGCTCGTGGTGGTGGACCTGACCGCCGTGACGATCGCGCTGCCCGACATCCGCGCCGCCCTGCGCGCCGCGCAGATCGGCTCGGTCTACCCGGAGGGCCCGGCGCGGGGCCGGGCGCTCGGCATCTTCAGCGCCGTCTCCGGCCTGGCGATGACGCTGGGCCCGGTGGTGGGCGGCGCGCTGACGGCGACGTTCGGCTGGCGGGCCATCTTCCTGATCAACCTGCCGATCGGCGTGTTCGTGGTGGTGGCGCTGCGGCAGCGGGTGCCGGAGTCGCGCGGCCGGGGTCACCTGGACCCGCTGGGCGTCGTGCTGGTCGCCGCGGCGCTGTTCGCGATCATCCCGGCGCTCATCCACGACGTGCCGCTGCTGCTGGTGGCCGGGCTGGCGCTGCTGGCGGCGTTCGTCCTCGCCGAGCGGCGGACGGCGACCCCGATGATCGACTTCGGGCTGTTCCGGAACCGGGTGTTCGCGGTCGGCTCGGCCACGACGCTGCTCATGCTGGCCGCGCTGCTGGGCGGGTTCACGTACCTCACCCTGTACGTGCAGGGCCCTCTGGAGGCGAGCCCGAGCGAGGCCGGGGTGCGTTTCCTGGCCTTCAGCGTGGCCGCGGTCATCGGCCCGATCGCGGTCGGCCGGGTGCTGCACCGCTGGCCCATGGGCGTGCTGATCGCCGCCGGCCCGGCGCTGATCACCGTGGCGCTGCTGGTGATGGCGATCCCGGCGGCCGACCGGTGGACGCCGATCATGGCCGGGCTGTTCCTCGGCGGCCTGGGGCTCTGCGCGGGCAACGTGGTGGCCAACCAGGTCGGCCTGACCGCGCCGATGGATCAGGTGGGCATGGCCACCGGGACGGTGAACACGCTCAAGCAGGTCGGCACGGCGGTGGGCGTGGCGGTGCTGGCGGCGCCGTACCGCTCGGGGTGACCGCGATGTTGCTGGTGGCGGCCGGGCCGGCGCTGGCGGGCGCGCTGCTGCCGCTGGCCCTGGCGGGCAGGCGGGTCAGTCGGCCTGCGGCCAGTCCCAGCCCAGCTGGAGGAACAGACCCAGCCGGTCGCTGACCGCGCGGATCTCGCTGATCCGCCCCTCGCGCAGGGTGACCAGGAAGATCGCCTCGACGTCGAAGCTGCGCCCGGTGGGCGTGGGCATGCGCGGGTGGGTGCCGGAGTGCGTGCCGGTCATGCGGATCCTGGCGACCAGCCTGTCCCCCTCGGCGACGACCTCCTCGACCTCGATGTGGAACGGGTCGAACGCGTCGAGCTGCATCCGGATGCCCTCGAAGGCGGCGCCCGGCTCGTCCGGCTCGCCAAAAATGATCTTGTTGTGGTCGACGACGTCGGGGGTCAGGTAGTCGCCCAGGTCGTCGAGGCGGCGTTCGTTGACGGCGGCGAAGAAGTCGGTGATCACGTTCAATTTCCTCTCTTACGGTGTAAGACGGGAGTATCTTACGGTGTATGAGAGAGCGGATGTCAAGGGAACGGGTGCTGGAGGCGGCGCTCGAACTCCTCGACCGCGAGGGCGCGGCCGGGCTGTCCATGCGCAAGCTGGGCAAGGAGCTGGGCGTGGAGGCGATGACGCTCTACTACTACGTGCCGAACAAGGACGCGGTCCTCGACGGGCTGGTCGAGCTGGTGCTCTCCCGCGTCACGATCGAGCCGTCCGGCGACTGGCGGGTGTGGATGCGGACGTTCGCCGAGTCGATCAGGGCCGAGCTGCTGCGGCATCCCGCGCTCATGCCGGTGGTCGCGATCCGGCCGGTGGCCACGCCGGGAGCCCTGGACATGGTCGAAGGCGCCGCCGCCGCGCTGACCCGGGCGGGCTTCACGGCCAAGGAGGCGCTGCACGTGATCAACGCGGTGTCCACGTTCGTGATCGGGCACACGCTGGCCGAGGCGGGGCCGGACAGCCCGCAGCAGCCCGACCTGGACCTGACGGACCGTCCGGTGCTGGCGCGGGCGGTCGCCGACGGCCTCGGCACGCCCGAGGACCACCGGGAACGCTTCGAGCTGGCCGTGGCGGCCCTGCTCGGCGGATTCGCTCCGCAAAGCTGACGCCCTCAGCCGTGCCACCCACGCGTGTTCACCGGCGCGCCGGCACCCGACCCGGGCGTCCCGGTGCACGTGGCCGAGGCCGGGCCGGGGCGGTCAGAACGTGTACGGCAGGTGCTTGATGCCGTTGATGAAGTTCGACAGCAGGAAGTCGGGCTCGCCGGACGTCCTGATGCCGGGCAGGCGGGTGAACAGCTCGCGGAACATCACGCTCATCTCCCTGCGCGCCAGGTGGGCGCCCAGGCAGTAGTGCGGCCCGGGGCCGCCGAAGCCGACGTGCGGGTTGGGGTCGCGGGTGATGTCGAAGACGTCCGGGTCGGTGAAGACGGACTCGTCGCGGTTGGCCGAGTTGTAGAAGAGCAGCACCTTGTCGCCCTTCTTGTACGGCACGCCGTTCATCTCGTGGTCCCGGGTCAGCGTGCGGCGGAACTGGATCACCGGGGTCGCGTAGCGCACGATCTCGTCGCACGCCCGGCCGACGCGCGCGTCGAAGTCGGCCAGCAGCAGCTCCCGCTGCTCGGGATGGTCGGTGAACAGCTTCAGCCCGTAGGCGATGGCGTTGCGGGTGGTCTCGCTGCCGGCCACCACCAGCAGGATGAAGAACGAGCCCAGCTCCTGCGAGCTGAGCCGTTCCTCGCCGCCCACGAGCAGGCTGACCAGGTCGCCGGTCGGGCGTCTGCGGCGCTCGTCGCCGAGTCGGGCGGCCATCCGGTTCAGCGAGTAGCCGGCGCGCAGCAGCTTGGCCAGCCCGCGGGCGACGTTGGCGCGGCTGAAGTTCGGGTCGATGCCGGTGTACTCGGGGTCGGCGTTGCCGAGGATGACGTTGGTCCGCCGCAACACCAGGTCATGAAATTTCGGTGGGATCCCCATCATGTCGCAGATGACCCGTACGGGGAGCCGGGCGGCGACCTGCGCCACGAAGTCGCCCGGACCCTGCTCGATGGCCTCGTCCACGATCTCGGCGGCGGCCCTGGCCAGGTCCTCCTCCATCTTGGACAGGATGCGCGGGGTGAAGGCCCTGGAGACGATCCTGCGCAGGCGGGCGTGGCGCGGGTCGTCCATGTTGATCATTGAGCCGAAGTAGACGCTGAGCCAGCGCGGCATGTCGGGGATGCTGTTGGAGCACGGCTCGCTGCTGAAGACGGCCGCGTTCCTGCTGGCCTCGGTGACGTCGGCGTGACGCACGAGGGCGTGGTAGCCGGGCCCGCCGCCGATGAACGGCACGGTCTGCTCCGGCACGAAGAGGGGCCGTTCGAGCCCGCGCAGGCGGCGGAAGGTCTCCATGCGGTCCGCCTGCGGCAGTCCCCAGAACGGTATCTGCGAGATGTCCAGATCCGCGGAGAGCGTCATACCACACAAGCCTTGGGCAAGTGCTCACTTACGTCAAGGTCCGCCGCGTCGCGGCGCCCGGCTACCGGTCCCCCAGGATCAGGTCGGAGCCCTTCTCGCCGATCATGATCGCCGGGGCGTGCGTGTGGCCGCGGTTGAGCGTCGGCATGACGGACACGTCCACCACCCTGAGCCCTTCCAGGCCGCGCACCCGGAGCGACGGGTCCACCACCGACCCCTCGTCGGTGCCCATCCGGCAGGTGCCCACGGGGTGGTAGAGGGTCTCGCCGCGTTCGCGCACCCACCGGGCCAGCTCCTCGTCGCTCTCCGGCCCCCAGTACGGCGCCATCGGCCCGCCCGCGTACCGCTTCATCGCGCTCGTCGCGAACACCTGCTTGGCCGTCTTCAGCCCGGCGACCAGGCGCTTGACGTCGGCCTCCGCACTCAGGTAGCCGGGGTCGATCAGCACGTCGCGGCCGCTCAGCCCGACCCTGCCGCGGCTCTGCGGCTGCAGCAGCACGACGCCGACGGTCAGGCCGTGGCCGGTCGGCGGGGTGAGCCCGTGGTCGACGAACGGGCCGGGGGCGAAGACCAGCTCGATGTCGGGGGCGGGCTCCTCGGCCGAGGTCCGGACGAAGGCGACCGCCTCGCCGACGTTCGTGGTGAGCATGCCCGAGCGCAGCACGATGTAGCGCAGCAGGTTCACCAGGGACTCGGCCTTGGTCAGCGTCACCGGCTCCTTGCACTCGACGTACACGCCGGAGGCCAGGTGGTCCTGGAGGTTCTTGCCGACCTCGGGCAGCTCGCGCACGACCGGCACCCCCGCGTCGCGCAGCTCCTCGGCCGCGCCGACCCCGGACCGCAGCAGCAGGTACGGCGAGCCGATCGCCCCCGCCGACAGGACGACCTCCCTGGCCGCCCTGACCAGGGTGCCGCCGCTGTGCTCGATGCCGACGGCGCGGGAGCCCTCGAACACGACGCGGTCCACGGTCGCGCCGGTGAGCACGGTGAGGTTCGGCCGGGCGGCGGCCGGTCGCAGATAGGCGTCGGCGGCGCTCCACCTGCGGCCGCGGTTCTGGGTGACGGGGGTGGGGCAGTAGCCCTCGTTGGAGCGGCCGTTCAGCTCCGGCAGCCGGGTCAGGCCCAGCTCCTCGCAGGCCCGCAGGAAGGCCGCCGTGGTGACGTTGGGGCTGCGCAGCTCGGAGACGTAGAGCGGACCGGAGGTGCCGTAGACGCCGCCGTGGTTGCTGCCGACGCGCTGCTCGGCCCTGGTGAAGTAGGGCAGGACCTCCTCGTACGTCCAGCCGGGCACGCCCCACTGGTCGTAGTCCTGCTGGCAGCCGCGCACCCACATCTGCGCGTTGAGCGAGGACGAGCCGCCGATCACCCGGCCGCGCGGCCAGTAGAGCTCGCGGCCGGACATCTCGCTCTGCTTGGCCGTCGTGAAGTTCCAGTCGTAGTCGGTCTTGAACAGCTTGGCGAAGCCGGCGGGCATGCGGATCTCCAGCTTGTCGTCATGCCCGCCCGCCTCGACCAGCGCCACCGACACCGACGGGTCCGCCGACAGCCGGTTGGCCAGCACGCACCCGGCGGACCCCGCTCCGACGATCACGTAGTCGTACTGCATGAGCACTCCAGGGGGCTAAGTAACCTGTCACTTGCTTACTCCAGGTGAGCTTTCGCGTCCATATGCATCTGTAACCTTGGTTACCTACCGGTCGGTATGGGCTGATGCCAAGATGGCGGCAAGCGCGTACAGAGGAGGAAGGCGTTCATGCTCAACTTGTCGGTCGTCCTGGAGGACAGCGCCAGAAACAACCCCGACGGCACGGCGATCGTCTTCGGCGACATGCGCCTGCCGTACGGCATGATCGACACTGTCGCCCGCCAGGTGGCGAACCTGCTCGTGTCGCGGGGCATCGGCAAGGGCGACAAGGTGGCGCTGGCCTGTCCCAACCTGCCGTACTTCCCCTTCGTCTACTTCGGCATCCTCAAGGCCGGCGCGACCGTGGTGCCGCTGAACGTGCTGCTGCAGGGCCGGGAGATCGCCTACCACCTCGACGACAGCGACGCCAAGGCGCTGTTCTGCTTCGAGGGCTCGCCGGAGCTGCCGCTGGGCGAGCGCGGCAAGGCGGGCTTCGAGGCCGCGGACGGCTGCGAGCACTTCTTCGTGCTGCCCGCCACCCCCCTGGCCACCGAGTCCCCGTACGGCGAGACGGTGTGGGCGGCGCTCAACGGCGTGCCGGCCGACTTCGAGACGGTGCAGACCGACCCCGAGGACACCGCCGTGATCCTCTACACCTCGGGCACCACGGGCCAGCCCAAGGGCGCCGAGCTCAGCCACCAGAACATGCTGATGAACGCCCTGATCAGCGACCGGATGTTCCCCCGCAGCGAGGGCGGCGACACCTACCTCGCGGTGCTGCCGCTGTTCCACTCCTTCGGCCAGACGACCGTCATGAACACCGCCTTCATGCGCGGCGCGACGGTCGTGCTGATGCCGCGCTTCGAGCCGGGCGAGGCCCTGGAGCTCATGCGCAAGGAGAACGTGACGACCTTCGCGGGCGTCCCGACGATGTACTGGGGCATGCTCACGAAGATCCACGCCGAGGGCGCCGAGGTGCCGCGCAGCCTGAAGGTGGCCGTGGCCGGCGGCGCGTCGTCGCCGGTGGAGGTGCTGAAGGACTTCGAGCAGACCTTCGGCATCGGCATCCTGGAGGGGTACGGCCTGTCGGAGACGTCCCCCGTGGCCAGCTTCAACCAGCTCGGACGGCCCACCAAGCCCGGCACGATCGGCACGCCCATCTGGGGCGTGGAGATGAAGCTGATCGACGGCGACTGGAAGACGGTCGAGGGCGAGGGCCCCGGCGAGATCGCCATCCGCGGACACAACGTCATGAAGGGCTACTACGGCCGCCCGGAGGCGACGGCCGAGGTGCTCAAGGACGGCTGGTTCCGCACCGGCGACATCGCCACCCGCGACGCCGACGGCTACTACGCCATCGTCGACCGGGCCAAGGACATGATCATCCGTGGCGGCTTCAACGTCTACCCGCGCGAGCTGGAGGAGGTGCTCATGACCCACGAGGCGGTGTCGCTGGCGGCGGTCGTGGGCGTCCCGCACGAGTCGCACGGCGAGGAGGTCAAGGCGTACGTCATCCGCACGCCCGGCTCGTCGGTCACCGAGGACGAGCTGATCGCCTGGGCCAGGGAGAACATGGCGGCCTACAAGTACCCGAGGATCGTCGAGTTCCGCGACGCCCTGCCGATGACGGCCACGGGCAAGATCCTCAAGCGCGAGCTCCGCTGACCGGCCACGGCGCGGGCCCCGGCCCGCGCCTCCCGGCCGCGCCGCCCCCTGCACCGGCCACCGGGACGGCCGGTGCGCCGACCGCTGCGCCGACCACTGCGCCGACCACTGTGCCGGCCACTGTGCCGATCATCGAGCCGACCGCTGCGCCGATCACCGAGGCCCGCCCGCTCGTGCTGTTCGACCTGGACAACACGCTGATCGACCGGCTGGCCGCATTCCGGCTGTGGGCGGCCGAGTTCGCCGCGGGGCGCGGGCTGGGCCCGGACGCCGTGGACTGGCTGGTGCGGCTGGACGCCGACGGGTCCGTGCCGATGGACGCCTTCTTCGCCCGCGTCCGCGAGCGCTTCGCGCTTGCCGAGCCCGTCGAGGAGTTGTGGCGGGCCTACCGGGCCAGGCTGCCGTACCTGGTGGAGTGCCGTGCCGAGGTGCTGGCGGGGCTGGACCGGCTGCGGGCGGCGGGGTGGGCGGTCGGGATCGTGACGAACGGGATGGCCGACAACCAGACGGGCAAGATCCGGCGTACCGGGCTGGCCGAGCGGGTGGACGGGTGGGCGATCTCCGGCGCGGAGGGCGTGCGCAAACCCGGCGCCCGGCTGTTCCGGATCGCCGCCGACCGGTGCGGATCCGTGCCGGCCGGCGGGTGGATGGTGGGCGACGACCCGGACAAGGACATCGCGGGCGGACGCGCGGCCGGATTGCGGACGATCTGGATCGACCGCGGGACGGGCGCGGCGGCTCCCCCGGCGGACCTGACGGTGGACGACGTGCTCGCGGCCATGGAGCTGATAATCGGGATGCCCGGCGGCGGGGACGCTCGCTAGTGTGGCCCGATGCGTGACAGACCCGCGGATCTGGACGAATCGCTGCTGGCGCCTGCTCTGGAGGCGTGGGGGATCAAGGCCGTCGGGCTGGCGTACGCGCCGGTGGGCTTCGGCGACCACCACTGGATCGCGACCGGCGCCGACGGACGGCGCTGGTTCCTCACCGCCGCCACCCTGTCCCCCGAACCGGACGCCGTGCCGTCCCGCGAGCCAGAACTGCCGGCTCCAGCCGGCCGCCCCCACGAGCCGCGGGCGGCCGGTGACCTGGGCGGGGTGGCGCGGGTGGCGTTCGGGGAGTTGGGGCGGGCGCTGGAGACGGCGGCGGCGCTGGCCGCGACCCTGCGGTTCGTGGTCGCGCCCGTGCCGGACCTCGACGGCGGCGCGCTGCTCCGCCCGCTCGCCGCCCGGTACGCGCTGAGCGTCTTCCCGTTCATCGACGGCGTCACCGGCGGCTTCGACGACGAGCCGGCCGAGCACGACCGCGCCCAGGTCATCGACCTGCTGGCCGAGCTGCACGCCACACCCCCGCCCCCGTCGACCCCGTCCCGCCCGCTGCAACCGCCCGGACGGGCGGCGCTGGAGCGGGCCCTGACCGAGACCGGCCGCCCGTGGACCGGCGGCCCGTACGCCGAGCGGGCCCGAGCCCTGCTCGACCGGCACGCCGGAACCCTGCACGCCCGGCTGCGCCACTTCGACCGCGGCTGCCGCGACCTCGGCCCGCCCGTCGTCACCCACGGCGAACCGCACCCCGGCAACCTGCTCCGGCACGAGGGCCGCTGCCTGCTGGTCGACTGGGACACCGTCGGCCTGGCCGTGCCGGAACGGGACCTGTGGCTGGTCGCCAGGACCCCCGCCGACCTGGCCAGGTACGCGGCCGCCGGCGGCCGCACGCCCGACCCCGCCGCCCTGGCCCTCTACCGGCTGCGCTGGAGCCTCGACGACGTGGCCCAGTACGTCGCCCTGTTCCGCGGCCCGCACGGCCACACCCGCGACGCCGAGCTGAGCTGGCACTTCCTCACCCGCACGCTCGACGGCCTGGCCGCCGGCGGGCCCTGCCCCCGCTGAGCGTTCCCGGTGGTCAGGCGTTGAGCAGTTCGGCGAGCAGTTCGGCGAGCACCGCGGCCTCGCTGATCTCGGGCTGCCTGGTGGCGGTGAGCAGGGTCAGCGGGCCCTTCCCGGCGAGCTCGCGCAGGTGGGCCATCGCCTCGGCCCGCTCGGGCTCGGCCAGCTCGTCCCGGTAGCGGTGGCCGAACTCCGCGAACCGGTCGGGGTCGTGCCGGTACCAGGTGCGCAGCTCGGTGGACGGAGCGACTTGTTTGCACCATTCGTCGAGGTGGGCGTCGGCCTTGGCCAGGCCGCGCGGCCACAGCCGGTCGACCAGCACCCGGGCGCCGTCGTCCGGCGCGGGCTCGTCGTAGACCCGGCGCACCTGAACCTTGTTCCCAGCCGTCACCGTCCGCCCCTCCTGCCGACCGTGAGACCACGCTACGCCGGGCGATGCCAAGCGCCGTTCAGGGACCCGGCCGGTGACGTCCAGGATCCGGGATGTGGACGAGCCGATCCCCGACGCGCTGCTGCCCGTGCTCCGCGACCTGCGCGCCACCTGCGGGGTGCGTCCGGACCTGCGGGAGGAGACGCCGCTGTGGGGCGGCGAGCGGGTGCTCATGCTGTTCGCGCCCGACGGCAGCGGCGTGGGCCTGCGGCTCGGCGTCGCCGGTAGCCCGGCCGAGCAGGTGGCCGACCTCGCCGACCAGGTGCAGGAGTGGGCGGTCGAGGCGCTGTGGGGGCAGGGGCTGCCCGCGGTGTGGCCGGAGTGCCCCGAGCATCCCGGCACCCACCCGCTGGCCGCGACGGTGGCGGACGGCGTCGCGACATGGTCGTGCCCGCACACCCGCACGCCCGTCGCCGCCGTGGGCCACCTCTGACCCCGGGCACACCCAGGTCAGCCGGCCGCTCGGACAGCACCTCGGAGCGGGGTGAGCCGTGGGGAGAGGGCGACGGGCCCTCTCCCGCCCGTCACGGCCAGTTGACCGCCGGCCGCAGCTGCACGCCGGACCTGCCGTCGTCGTCGAGCTTGACACCCAGCACCTGGTGCAGCTGGACCTTGTTGCGCTCGAAGCCCACGATGCAGCCCGCCATGTACAGGGCCCACACCCTGGCCGTGCCCATCCCGACCTCCTGGACGGCCTCGTCCCAGTTGGCGTCGAGGTTGTCGCACCAGTGGCGCAGGGTCTTGGCGTAGTGCTCGCGCAGGTTCTCCTCGTGGCGGATCTCGAAGCCGATGTCCTCCATCTGCCTGATCAGCCAGCCCACCGACTCCAGCTCGCCGTCGGGGAAGACGTAGCGGTTGATGAAGCCGCCCTTGTTGAACGTCTTCTCCTTGCCCGTCGGACGGGTGATGCAGTGGTTGAGCAGCCGGCCGCCGGGCTTGAGCTTGCCGTAGAGGAACTCGAAGTACGACGGGACGTTGTCCTTGCCGATGTGCTCGGTGAGGCCGATGGAGCTGACCGCGTCGAAGCCGGTCTCCCGCACGTCGCGGTAGTCCATGAAGCGCACCTCGGCGAGGTCCTGGAGGCCCGCGTCGGCGATCGCCTTCTGGGCCCACTCGGCCTGCTGGCGGCTCAGCGTCACGCCCAGCGCCTTGACGCCGTAGTGCTTGGCGGCGTGGATCACCATGCCGCCCCAGCCGCAGCCGACGTCGAGCAGGCGCATGCCCGGCTTGAGGTCGAGCTTCCTGGCCACCAGGTCGAACTTGGTGTACTGGGCCTCCTCCAGCGTCGCGTCCTCCTCGGGGAAGGTCGCGCACGTGTAGGCCATGGACGGCCCCAGCACCCACCGGTAGAACCGGTTGGACACGTCGTAGTGGTGGTGGATCGCCTCGGCGTCACGCTGCTTGGCGTGCCGCGAGCCGAGCCGGGCCAGGGCGCTCTGGCGCACCTCCTGCGGGGGCGGCGGCACCCGCATGAGCAGCGGCTTGACGCCCAGCGACCGTACGGCGGCCAGCTTCTCGCCCGCGGTCAGGTCGTTGGTGGTGATGTTCCACATGCGGTCGAGCAGGGTGTACAGGTCGCCGTGCACGTCGATGTGGCCCGAGATGTACGCCCTGGCCAGGCCCAGTTCCCCGGGGGCCTGCGCCAGGTAGGCCACCGCGATGGGCGACTTGACCTCAAGACCGAGGTCGGCGCCGTCGGGACCGGCCTTGCTGCCGTCGTAGGCCATGAACGAGATGTTCGCGTCAGAGCCGACGATCTTCTCAAAGATGCTTGCGAGAGCCATGCTCACCTTCCCCGTACACACTTTTCGTACAGGTCCAGCAGGCGACCGTTCGGGTCGTATTCCCGCTTGACCGGCCAATAAGCATCACCGTTGTACAGCTCCCAGAACTGCTCACGGGCGTAGAAGGAGGTCGAGTAGAGCGACTTGTGGCCGTCCAGCTCGTGTACCGAGTCCTCGATGAGCCTGTTGTAGTAGCCGTCGAACTGGCCGCGCGGCAGCGGGACCATGCCCCAGAAGCCGAAGTTGACGTAGAGCTTGCCCGGCTCCAGCGGGTACAGCGGCCACTGGGAGCCCGACCGCAGCGGGCACATCCAGACGGGGGTCATGCCCACCTTGTCGTGGAAGAACTCCAGGAACTGCGCGCCGCGCTCGATCGGCACCTCGACGTCCTGGATGACCGACTCCTGGACGGGCTGGTCGCGCCAGCGGTCGATGCGGGCGGTCAGCCCGGTCCGCCGGTCGAGGGCGACGAGCTTGCGGTAGACGTCGGAGCGCATCCAGCGGCGCGGCATCAGCGAGCGGACCACCGGCTGCTGCACGCCGAACGCCCGCGAGCACCAGAACCAGTCGGTGTCCCAGCGCCACAGGTAGTCGTGGATGCTCAGCCAGTCGCGGCTGCGCTGCCTGATCGACTGGTAGTAGATGCGCATGCCGGTGTAGTCGGAGACGTAGGGCGCGCGGTCGGCGAAGCGGCCCAGCGTGATGTACATCTCCTCCGGGTCGAAGAAGACGCCGTCCACGAAGTCGACCTGCTCGCCGTCGTGCACCATGCTGTCGCAGATCTCCTGCATGGCCAGCATGCACTTGGCCGCGTCGGTGAACCTGATGTGCGTCAGGTGCACGTACGGCTGGACCTTGCGGAGCTTGATCCGGATGCGCAGGGCGTAGCCGAGCGTGCCGTAGGAGTTGGGGAAGGCGCGGAACAGATCCTGGTGCTCGTTGTCGTCGCGGGCCACGACGATGCGGCCGTCGCCGGTGAGGATCTCCAGTTCCTCCACCGACTCGTGCGGCAGGCCGTCCCGGAAGCTGGTCGACTCGATGCCGAGGCCGGTCACGGCGCCGCCGAGCGTGATCGTCTTGAGCTGCGGCACCACGTACGGCATGAGCCCGTGCGGCAACGTGGCCTCGACGAGGTGCTCGTAGGTGGTCATGCCCTGGACCTCGGCCGTCATCGTCGCCGGATCCACGCTGATGACCTCGTCGAGGTCTCTGGCCGACAGCTTGGCCGTCCTGCCTCCGTCACGGAACCTGAACAGGTTGGACGTGGACTTGGCCAACCGGGGAGCGGCGTCGCCGGGGATCTCGGCGTAGGACTGCCGGATCTGCTCTACTGCCCGTTGGTGTGTCGACATCGTCGTCGTCACGGAAGCACCCCCTTGAGCTGGTAGAGATCGTCCGTAAGACCGTATCTCCCGCGGCCCGGCTCGAACAGACCGGGGTCGTTAAAGACACGAAAACTGTTCATCGTGCCAGGTGAAACGCCTATGTGGTAGGCAAATGCGGAAATCTACGCCGAACCAGGGGTGAGACTCCATTGAGCACGGCCCGCACCTCTCGTCCCTCCAGTGCCGCCGTCAGGTTGTCCAGCACGGCCGTGAGCAGGCGCGTCGTCGCCTCGGGCGTCACCCCGGCGGCGTGCGGCGACAGCAGCACGTCCGGCAGATCGCGCAGCGGGTCGCCGGCGGGCAGCGGCTCGGTGTCGAACACGTCGAGCGCGGCCCCGCCGAGGTGCCCGTCGCGCAGCGCGGCGACCAGCGCCGCCTGGTCGACGACGCCGCCCCTGGCCGCGTTGACCAGCAGCGCACCCTGCTTCATGCGGCGCGGGTCGATCAGCCCGCGGGTCTCCTCCGACAGCGCGATCACCACGACCAGCACGTCGCTGCCGGCCACCAGCGCCTCCAGGTCGGCGCGGCCGGGCGCCTGCCGCGGGGATCTGGTCCAGTAGGAGACCTCGCAGCCCAGGGCGCCGAACAGGCGCACGCAGTTCTCGCCGATCGGGCCGTACCCGACGACGCCGACCCGGCGGCCGCTCAGTTCGCGCGGGCGCAGGCCCTGCTGCGGCCACTCCCCCGCGCGGACGGCGGCGTCGGCGGCCCCCAGCCGGCGCGACAGCGAGAGCGTGGCGGCCAGGCACCACTCCGACACCGCGACGGCGCTGACGCCCGGCGTGTTGGCCAGCGGCACCCCGGCCTCGGCCAGGGCGGCCAGGTCGTGGCCGTCGACGCCCACCGAGGGCTGCTGCACGAAGGCCAGCGCGGGCGCGTGCTTGACCGCCTCGGCGTCGAGCACGAGCGTGGAGGTCCAGTCGCCGAGCACGATCTCGGCCTCGGGCAGCGCGGCCAGCAGCCCGGCGCGGTCGCGGGTGGCGGGCACGCGGACCGTCACCCGGTCGCCGAGCGGGGCGAGCAGGCCGCGCGTCGCCTCCTCGGGCAGCGGCGGCAGGGCGAGCAGGTTCCAGGGGCTCATGCCTTCACAGTAAAGCTGTCGATCACCTGTCGCATCAGTGTCCTGTTGCGCAGCCACTGGTCCTGGGTGACCGTCCAGGACAGGATGTAGGCCGTCTCGCCGGACACCACCGCGCGGCGCACCTCGTGGTAGGTCATGCCCGGCCTGATCCAGTGCGTGCCGGCGGCGCTGGCGGCGGTCCAGGAGAACTCCCACTCGACGGCCTTGACGCCCCGGTGGTTGACCACGCGGCGGCCGCGGCTGATCACCTCCTGGCCGTCCTGCCGCAGCGTCTCCTCCGAGTCGCGCAGGATCTGGTTGGCGTCGAGGCTGGAGTACAGGGCCTCGACGCCGAGGTGGGCGTTGCCGTCGCGGCGCGTCCACTCGGTGACGGACTCGCGCAGCGCGCCCCGCCAGCCGATCGGGCGCAGGATCGACCAGCCCTCCCGCGAGGTCCACGCGCGTACGGCCGGGCGCACCCGCCGCACGGTCGGCGTGGGGGTCGCCGACGGCGTCCGGCTCGTCGTGGGCTGCTGCGAAGGCGACGGGCTCAGCGGGCTGGCCGCGGCGGCCGGCTGGGCGGTGCGCGGGGCGCCCTCCGCGGGCGTGGCGAGCTTGAAGTAGGCGACCGCGCCGCCCGCGACGACCACGACGGCGGCGGCGGCCACGGCCAGCACGGCCCGCCCGCGCCCGCTGCCCGGCTTCTTCTCCGGCAGGTCGGTGTAGGACGGCTTGGCCGCCACCTCGATGGCCGCGAGCAGCCGGTCGGCCTCCTCGGCGTCCACCCGGTCGGCGGGCTCCTTGCGCAGCAGGCCCTTCAGGATCGGGTGCATGATCGGCGGGATGCGCCGGTAGTCGGGCTCCTCGTTGAGCAGCGCGTTGATCGTCGCCATGGCCTCGCCGCGGTCGAAGGGCGAGCGGCCGACCATCGCGGCGAACAGCGTCGCGCCGAGCGACCACAGGTCGGAGGGCGGTCCGGCCTCGTCCGCGCGCACCCGTTCCGGGGCCAGGAAGCTGGGCGAGCCGGTCACCATGCCCGTCCTGGTCAGCGAGGCGTCGCCCTCGACCGTGGCGATGCCGAAGTCCATCAGCACCGCGCGGCCGTCGTCGGCGAGCAGGATGTTGGCGGGCTTGACGTCTCTGTGCAGGATCCCGGCCTCGTGGGCGGCCCTGAGCGCCGACAGCACCTGACGGCCCACGTCGGCCGCCTGCCGTACGGGCAGCGCCCCCGAGGTGGCCACGACCTCTTCGAGCGAGGGGTGCGCGACCAGCTCCATGACGATCCAGGGCCGGCCGCCCTCCTCGACCACGTCGTAGACCGAAACCACGGAGGGGTGGTTGAGTTTGGCCGCCGTACGGGCCTCGCGGGCGGTGCGCATGAGGTGGCGCTCCTGCTCGCCCGGCGACAGCCCCTCGGGCAGCAGCACCTCCTTGATGGCCACCTGCCGGTTGAGCAGCGTGTCGTAACCCTCCCAGACGACGCCCATACCCCCGCGGCCCAGTTCGCGCAGTAACTGGTAGCGCCTGGCGACAAGCCGGTTGCTCTCCGAAACCATGTCCTACCCCTGTAGCGGCGCGAGCGCCTGCTGCAGACAGCCGCTGGACGCCGGCGATCTGTAGACCACCCGAACAGTGGGCAAGTTTCCCATACCTCCCACGAGTTCGCGGGAAGGACGCAAAAGGCCGCTTGCCACGACGTGCCGAATGTTGTTCTACTGAGGCGGGTTCGGAGCCGTGAAGCCAAGCGTTCGCCTGTGCGACTGTCGAGGAGATGTCCATGTCGAAGGGTAGTGGCGGCCCGCTGGCCGGGGTGCGCGTGCTGGAGCTCGCGGGGCTGGCCCCGGGGCCGTTCGCCGGGATGATGCTGGCCGACCACGGCGCCGAGGTGCTGCGGGTCGACCGGGTGAAGGCCGTCTCCGACCGACCTCGTACGGACGTGATGGACCGCGGGAAGCGGACGATCGGCCTGGACCTGAAGTCGCCCGAGGGCGTGGCCGCCTTCAAGGAGCTGGCCCGCAACGCCGACGTGGTGATCGAGGTGTTCCGTCCCGGCGTCGCCGAACGGCTCGGCATCGGCCCCGCGGACCTGCACGCGGTGAACGAGCGGCTGATCTACGGCCGGATGACCGGCTGGGGGCAGGACGGCCCGCTCGCGCCCACCGCCGGCCACGACATCGACTACATCGCGATCTCCGGCGTGCTGTCGATGCTCGGCCGCGAGGGCGGCAAGCCCACCCCGCCGATCAACATCCTCGGCGACTTCGCCGGCGGCGGCCTCATGCTCGCCTACGGCGTGCTGCTGGCCCTGTTCGAACGCCAGCGCACCGGAAGGGGCCGGGTGATCGACGCCGCCATGGTGGACGGCGCCGCCCTGCTGTTCTCGATGTTCTACCAGGCCGCCCAGAGCGGCTTCTGGGGCCCGCGCGGCACCAACCTGCTCGACACCGGCGCCCCCCAGTACGACACCTACGAGACCGCCGACGGCGGCTTCCTGGCCGTAGGCTCGCTCGAACCGCAGTTCTGGGACGCCATGGTGAACCTGATGGGCCTGACCGGCCTGCCCGACCGGAACGACAGGACGCAGTGGCCCGCACTCAAGGCCCGGCTGGCCGAAGAGTTCGCCAAGCGCACCCGCGCCGAGTGGGAGGCCCTGTTCGAGGGCTCGGACGCCTGCGTCTCGCCCGTGCTGTCCATGGCCGAGGCCGCGCGGCACCCGCACAACGTCGCCCGGGGCGCGTTCGCCGAGGTCGGCGGCGTGACCCAGCCGGTGCCCGCGCCGCGCCTGCTCGGCGTGCCGGCCCCGGACCTGTCGCCGGCCACCCGCCTCACGGACCTGTCCGCGTGGGGGCTGCCGGCCGCGGAGGCGGAGAAGCTGCGGGAGCAGGGCGTGCTGGCCTGAGCCTTCGTCAGGGGCGGGACGTCACCGGTCGCGCGTGGGCGGCATAGTCCTTGAGCCGGATCGAGTCGTGCAGGCGCACCCCCTTGCTGCTGATCTTGGTCGCGGCCCTGGTGAGCGCGACCGGCAGGTGGTTGACCAGGCGGATGCCCTGGGTGAGCGCCCACACGTCGAAGCGGCTCCCGGGGACGATCCCCGTGGCCGCGCGGCGGGCGAAGGCGCGGCTGCGGCGCACGTACTCGCCGATCTCGGCCTCGTAGGCGGGATAGGCCGTGCGGTGGTCGCCGCCGTGCGCGGCCAGCTCGCCGGCCAGCACGTACGACCCCACGACCGCCAGGCTCGTGCTGCCGCCCACGGCCGGCCCCGGGCAGTAGCCGGCGTCGCCTGCCAGCGTCACCCGGCCGCGTGACCAGGAGTCGAGCCTGAGCTGGGTGATGGAGTCGAAGTAGAAGGCGGACGTGCGGTCCACCTCGTCCAGGATCCTGGGGATGTGCCAGCCCAGGCCGCCGAACCGCTCGCGCAGCAGTTCCTTCTGGCGGGCCACGTCGCGGTAGTGGTAGTCGAGCGGCTCCGTCGTCCTGAACAGGAAGCCGGCCCGCGCGTCGTCCATGTGCGCGGCGCTGTAGACGGCGGCCATGTAGCCCTCGCCCGCCAGGGCCTCCATCCGGCCCTCGAGGCCCAGGAAGTCCGGGACGGAGGCGACGGCCAGGTACGCGCCGATCCAGGTGGCGAAGCGCTCCTCGGGGCCGAAGGTCAGGCGGCGCACGTTGGAGTGCAGCCCGTCGGCGCCGATCACCAGGTCGAAGCGGTCCTGCCGGCCGCTGTCGAAGCGCACCTCGCCGTCCTCGGAGATCGAGGCGATGGAGTCGCCGAAGACGTAGGCGGCGTCGTGCCGGGTGGCCTCGAAGAAGACCTCGCTCAGGTCCTCGCGCATGATCTCGACGTGCCGGTCGGAGACGGCGGCGAGGAGGCGGCGCAGCTCCAGCTCCACGGGCCGCGCCCGGCCCTCCCGGTGGATCCTGAGCCGGTCGGTGCCGGTCTTCTTCGCCATGACGGGCTCCAGGAGGCCCATCTTCTCGACGATGTCCATGGCGGGCCGGAACAGGTCCACCGCGTGGCCGCCCGACTTCCTGAGCGCCGGGGCGCGTTCGACGACCGTGACCTCGAAGCCGTACCTGGTCAGCCAGTACGCCAGCACCGGTCCGGCGACGCTGGCGCCCGAGACGAGCACCTTCATGGCCACCTCCTTACTTAACGGTTGGTAAGTGCACGCTAGCACGCGTCCTTACTTAACGGTAGGTAAGGGATAAACTTCAGGCATGCCCAGTGACACCAAGTCCCGCATCCAGGCGGTGGCCCGCGAGCTGTTCGCCGAGCAGGGCGTGCAGAACACCAGCCTGCGCCAGATCTCCGACCGGCTGGGCATCACCAAGCCCGCGCTCTACTACCACTTCGCCTCGCGCGACGACCTGGTGCGCAGCATCGTGCAGCCGCTGGTGGAGGACTTCGAGCGCTTCGCCGCCAGGCAGGAGCCCGGCGACCCGCGCGCGCTGCTCGACGACTACTTCGAGCTCATGTGGCGCCACCGCGACGTGACCGGGATGATGGTGCGCGACCTGTCGATCCTGGCCTACCTCGACCTGGGTCAGCGCATGTTCGAATGGCGGCGCGAGCTGATCGCCCTGCTGCTCGGCCCCGAGCTCACGCAGGCCCAGCAGATCCGCGCCACGCTGGCGCTCGGCGGCATGGCCGACTGCACGGTCGAGTACGCCGGCCTCCCCCTGGAGGAGGTCAAGCCGACGGCCGTCGCGGCGGCGGCCGAGGCGCTCGGGTTGTGACCCCTGGGCCTAGACGGCCACGTAGAGGTCGGCGCCCTCGAAGTGATGGACCTCCAGGTCCGTGGTGAAGGCGCGGGAGGGCTGGCCGCCCGACTCGGTGTGCCGCCACACCTGCTGCCACGCCTCGATCAGCGCCTGCGGCAGCTGCCCGCGGGCCTCCAGCCGGATCGACTTGGCGGCCGGCACGCGCACCGCCACCATGCCCTCGGGCAGGCGCGGCACCGTGCGCACGCCGATGCCGACGATCTGCGTGTAGGCGCCGGTGTGGTCGCTCTCGTAGTCGGTCAGCACCGCGTAGAGGTTCTCGTCGATGCGGCCCGGCACGTGCGCGAAGGCCCCCGGCGCGCCCGCCCGCTGCCACAGCGCGGGCAGCGCCGCCCGCGCCGGATCCGCCTCGTCGGCGTTGGTCGTGCGTACGGCGAAGCCGACAACGATCAGCTCGGCCCGTTCGACGATGTCCACGACATACCTCCCCCAAATGTGTCCCCGGCCGATCATAAGCCCCGGAGAACGGGGGAAACCCCTAGTTAGCCCTGTCACCCCATAAGATGGATGAACGTGAAGTTTCTCAACGACCAAGAGCCTCGTTACGATTTGACTTACAGCGACGTGTTCATGGTGCCGTCGCGCTCCTCGGTCGGATCGCGGCTCGCGGTCGACCTGTCCACGAACGACGGCACGGGCACCACGATCCCGATCGTCGTCGCCAACATGACCGCGGTCGCCGGCCGCCGCATGGCCGAGACCGTGGCCCGGCGCGGCGGGATCACCGTGATCCCCCAGGACATCCCCCTCGACGTCGTCGCCGACGTGGTCGACTGGGTCAAGAAGCGCGACCTGGTCCACGACACGCCGCTCACCCTCACCCCGCACGACACCGTGGGCGAGGCGCTGCAACTGCTGCCCAAGCGCGCCCACAACGCGGTCATCGTCGTCGACTGGGACAACCGGCCCGTCGGCGTGGTGACCGAGGCCGACTGCCAGGGCGTGGACATGTACACGCAGCTGTCCGAGGTCATGTCGAGCGAGCTGCTGACGCTGCCCGCCGGGCTCGACCCGCGCGCCGCCTTCGACCGCCTGCACGAGGGCCGCCACCGCCTCGCGCCCATCGTGGACGACGAGGGCCGGCTGGTCGGCATCCTCACCCGTACGGGCGCGCTGCGGGCCACCCTCTACCAGCCCGCGCTCGACGCCCAGGGCCGCCTGCGCATCGCCGCGGCCGTCGGCGTGAACGGCGACGTCGCCGCCAAGGCCAAGGAGCTGCTGGAGGCCGGGGCCGACTGCCTGGTCGTGGACACCGCCCACGGCCACCAGGAGAAAATGATCGCCGCCCTGCGCGCCGTCCGGGCGCTCGACCCCGGCGTGCCGGTCGCGGCGGGCAACGTCGTGACCGCCGAGGGCGTGCGCGACCTGGTCGAGGCCGGGGCCGACATCCTCAAGGTCGGCGTGGGGCCGGGCGCCATGTGCACCACGCGGATGATGACCGGCGTCGGGCGTCCGCAGTTCTCGGCGGTGCTCGAATGCTCGGCCGAGGCCCGCCGGCTCGGCAGGCACGTCTGGGCGGACGGCGGCGTCCGGCACCCCCGTGACGTGGCCCTGGCGCTGGCGGCCGGGGCGTCCAACGTGATGATCGGCTCGTGGTTCGCCGGCACGTACGAGTCGCCCGGCGACGCCCGCACCGACGCCGACGGCCGCAAGTACAAGGAGAACTTCGGCATGGCCTCCTCCCGGGCCGTACGGCTCAGGACGGCCGAGGACTCCGCCTACGACCGGGCCAGGAAGGCGCTGTTCGAGGAGGGCATCTCGACCTCGCGCATGTACCTCGACCCCAAGCGGCCCAGCGTGGAGGACCAGATCGACGGGATCGTCGCCGGCCTGCGGTCGTCGTGCACGTACGCGGGCGCGGCGAACCTGGAGGAGTTCCACCAGCAGGCCGTCGTCGGCATCCAGAGCTCCTCCGGCTACGCGGAGGGCATGCCGCTGCACCAGAGCTGGTGACCCCGGCGGCGCGCCCTTTCTCCCGGCGCCGGGCGGCCTGGCGCCGGGAGAAGGGAACGGCCCGGCGCCCCGAGAAGGGGCGGCCATGAACGACGGCCGTACCACGACGGCATAGAGTCGTCGGGTTATTGTCATCGTCAACAGGAGCACATTCGTGGCACTCGAGAAGCCCGAGATCGACTTCCCCGAGGGCAACCCGCCCGCCGACCTGGAGATCGTCGACCTCGTCGAAGGCACTGGCCCCGAGGCCAAGCCGGGCCACAACGTCAGCGTCCACTACGTGGGTGTCTCGTTCTCGTCCGGGGAGGAGTTCGACGCGTCGTGGAACCGCGGCCAGGCGTTCGAGTTCCCGCTCGGGGGCGGCCGCGTCATCGCGGGCTGGGACCGCGGGGTCGCCGGGATGAAGGTCGGCGGCCGTCGCAGGCTCGTCATCCCGCCGCACCTCGGTTACGGCGACCGCGGCGCGCCGCCGCGCATCAAGGGCGGCGAGACGCTGATCTTCGTGGTCGACCTGCTCGGCGTCAGCTAGACCGGGAACGGGCGGGCCGCGGACAGTGGCCCGCCCGGCTACCCCTGCTTTGGAAAACCCGGGACATATCGGGTGGGGAAATGTCGGCGTGGTGAGGCACGATAGCGGTGTGCTTCTGATCGACGTGGTCCGGACCTCCGACGCGGTGACGCGCACCTCCGCACGGCTGGGCAAGGTCGGGCATCTGGCCGAGCTGCTCGCCCGGGTCGGCCCGGACGAGGCAGAGATCGCCATCGCCTACCTGTCGGGCGACCTGCCCCAGCGCCAGATCGGCGTGGGCTGGCGCTCGCTGGAGGACGTCCCGCAGCCCAAACTCGCCGCCACCGCCACCCTCACGACCGTCGACGCGCTGCTGACCCGGATCAAGGCCGTCTCCGGCCCCGGCTCGCAGGCGGCGCGCAGAGCGCTGGTCGCCGAGCTGTTCGCCGGGCTGACCAGCCAGGAGCAGCAGTTCATGCGCAGGCTGCTCAACGGCGAGCTGCGCCAGGGCGCCCTCGACGGCGTCATGATCGAAGCGCTGGCCAAGGCGTCCGGCGCGCCGTCGGCCGACGTGCGGCGGGCGCTCACCCTGCGCGGCTGGCTGCCCGCCGTGGGCGCGGCGGCGCTGACGGGCGGCGTGGCGGCGCTGCACGCGTTCAAGCTGGAGGTGGGGCGGCCGGTCTCCCCCATGCTCGCCGGCAGCGCGCCCAACGTGGCCGCCGCGCTGGAGAAGGCCGGCTCGCCGGCGTCCCTGGAGTGGAAACTCGACGGCGTACGCGTGCAGGCCCACCGCTCGGGCACGCAGGTGCGGGTCTTCACCCGCACCCTCGACGACATCACCGCGCAGGTGCCCGAGCTGGTCGAGGCGGTGCTCGGGCTCGACTCCGCCGACCTGGTGCTCGACGGCGAGGTCCTCGCGCTGCGGCCGGACGGGCGTCCCCACCCGTTCCAGGTGACCGCGAGCCGCGTCTCCAGCAAGACCGACGTCGCCAGGCTGCGCGAGCAGACCCCGCTCAGCGTGTTCTTCTTCGACGCGCTGCGCGCCGACGGCGCCGACCTGCTCGACCTGCCGTACTCCCAGCGCCAGGAGGCCCTGGCCCGCGCCGTCCCGCCCGGCCTGCTGACGCCGCGGCTGATCACCGCCGACGTGGCCGAGGCGGAGAAGTTCTTCACCGACGTGGTCAAGGCGGGCCACGAGGGCCTGGTGGTCAAGGCCCTGTCCTCCCCGTACGCGGCCGGCCGGCGCGGCGCGGGCTGGATCAAGGTCAAGCCCCGGCACACGCTCGACCTGGTGGTCCTGGCGGCCGAGTGGGGCCATGGCCGGCGCGAGGGCAAACTGTCCAACCTCCACCTGGGCGCACGCGACCCCGAGGGCGGGTTCGTCATGCTCGGCAAGACGTTCAAGGGGCTCACCGACGAGCTGCTGGCCTGGCAGACCGAACGCTTCCTCGAACTCGCCGACGGCCCCACCGACGAATGGGCGGTCAAGCTGCGGCCCGAACTGGTGGTGGAGATCGCCTTCGACGGCGTGCAGCGTTCACCGCGCTACCCCGGGGGGATGGCGCTGCGCTTCGCCCGGGTGCTGCGCTACCGACCGGACAAACGCCCTGAGGACGCCGACACCGTCGCCACCGTCCGCTCCCTCATGCTCTGATCCCACCCGGCCGTCCGGCACGCGGAGACCGGCTCTCAGAGGTGGACGAGGGGTCCCCTGGTGCTGCCATCGATTCCGCCCGCGCGCACGCACGGTACGTCCGCGCGCTGACCGCCGCCCCCCTCGCCACCCCTGCCTCCTATGAGGGACTGCTCACCCAAGAAGCAGGCACAGCAGCACGCGAAGGCCGGCGAACTGGGTTGCCCGCCTTGCCACCCGATCGCAGGTCCGGTGGGGCCTTCGCGGCCGCGGAGCAGGTTCGCCCTCGGTGGGGCCTGAGGTCGGATTGGTCTGGGGCGTGGTGTTAGACGAGTTCTGTCGTTCTTCGGAAACCCCAAGATCCTCGGCGTACGCTCGGCGTTCTGGGCCTCTTGCGCCCTTAAATGAGATATGTCACTGTATGTCGCATTAAGTTGTCTTTACCTGCTGTTTGTCGCATATGTTCTTCCTCGCCCGCCGGATCCCACATCCCTTGCGGGCGGACAGGCCGTCACAAGCCTCTCACTCCCCTTGACCTGGCCTTTCCCTTTCATGTCCCCTAGCTAGGACCGTGGTTTACCTTGGGCCAGCACTCCCACAAATCGTCCCCCAACGACCGCAAGCTCTCCCCGGGCAAGCGGCGCTGGACCGCTATCGCCGCTGGGGCCGCCGTAGTGGCCGCCGCCTCGACCACCGCCTGGGCCGCCGTCGGCAACGACGCCCCCAGCACCACCGCCGCCAAGGACGCCGCCACGGCGACCACCTCCACCGGCACCCCCAACCCGCCGGTCGCGGCCAACGTCTCCCAGCCCAGGACCACCACCCCGGCTCCCACGGCTTCGACCCCCAGCGCCTCGACCTCCACCGCTTCGGGGCCCAGCGCGAAGGGCGTCCCGAACGCCCCGCACGGCGCCAACCCTGCGCCGAAGGCCCCTGAGGCCGCCCGGCCCGACGCCACCGAATCGTCGGCCCCCGACACGGCCGCGTCCGACACGGCGGCCCCCGACACGGCGGCGTCCGACACGGCGGCGTCCGACACGGCGAAGAAGACGACCAAGACCGTCAAGCCGGTCAAGCTCCGGACCACGAAGCCGAAGGTCCGCGTCCTGTCCTCCGGGACGTGTGGCGCCTCGTACTACGGCGAGCCCCAGATGACGGCCAGCGGGGAACGCTTCAACCCCTCCGCCATGACCGCCGCCCACAAGACCCTTCCGCTGGGCAGCCGTGTCCGCGTCACCAACCCGCGCAACGGCTCGTCGGTCACCGTACGCATCAACGACCGCGGCCCGTACGTGGGCGGCCGGTGCCTCGACCTCTCCACGGCCGCGTTCGACGCGATCGGCAGCCTGGGGGCGGGCGTGATGACCGTCCGCTACGAAGTCCTGGCCCGCTGACCGCGTTCGGCCTCTCCTCGGCCGTCCATCGACGTACGTCCCTCGACCCCGATACCGCGGGCCCGATCCGGATCCCCGGTCCCCGCCATTCCCGGACGTCCCCGCCATCGCGCAGGCCGCCGGACATGCCCTCACCAGTCCCCTGCCGTTCACGGACGTCCCCCGACATCCGCTCTCCGCGGGCGTTACTTGACCAGGCGGACCGTCAGCGGGTAGCGGAAGCTGCTTTCGGCCAGGGCCGAGATGCCGCCGACGATGCCCAGGACGACGGCGGCGACCCAGATCACCGGCAGCAGCACGATGCCGATGACGGTGAGCGGCAGGATGCAGGTCGCCCCCACCACGGTGAGCTGGAAGTTCAGGGCCTCCAGCGCCTGCTGCCGCAGGTAGGGAGAGGTCTTGGCCGCCGTGAGGAGCAGGATCAACGGGCCCACCACCGGGATCCCGATGGCCATCAGCAGGTGGCCGAAGGCGGCCTGGACGCGTTCGTTGCTCTCCGAAGCCCGTTCCGGACGGACCGGCCGGGGCGTCGGCGGCGCGAATCTCGGCACCGCCATCGTCCCGTACAGCTCGTTCATGATGGGCATCAGGTCGCCGTGCGTCCGCGCGGTCATCGCGCGTTCCAGCCGGTCGTCGAACTCCAGCTTGTCGAAGCGGCCCTCCGCGTAGGCGGCCTTGACGTGCTCGACGACGTGCTCTCGGTCCTGGTGGGTGACGCGCAGATGAGCTGGCGGCACCTGTCCCGGCCCGGGGGTCTTGGGTACCCCAGCCATGATGGTCATGCCTCTCCTTGGATTCGGCAGTCAACTTTCATACTGCGTCCTCGGAGCCGGACGTGCCATCGGGAGAAACCCCGAGCTGTCCCCGAGATCATCCCCGACACCGGCGCTCCGGACGGTATAAAAAGGATCCATGAGATGGCGAGACCGCTACGGTATCCGTCGGCTGCGCGGGCAGAAGATCGCGCGGTTCGACCGCGAGGCGACCGATGCCGACATCGAAGCGCTCATCGCCTTCGCACGTTCGCGGCGTGGCGTCGAGTTCTACGTCGAGCCGGAGACGTTCGCCACCGACACGACAGCTGTGGCGGTGGCCGACGACGGCGAGTGGACCAGGCGCAGGGTCGGGTCGCCCGCGGTGATCCACAAGGTGGCCCGGGATCTGGCGTTACCGGTGTACGACGTGCAGCTGACGGGCTATCCTCCTCGGATGCGTGCGTACAACGAGCGCCGGCGCCGCGAAGAAGGCAGCCTGTAGTTCCGGCGGGAAGGGTGCTGGTGGAGGCCACCGGCACCCTTTCTTCATGCGCTCCCACCCGCCCCCCGGTGCCGGTCGGGCCCCGGCGGGGACGGGACGTCGTCGAGCAGGCCGAGCATGGGGATCAGCCAGCCGCCGTTGACCGGGCCCATGGCGGTGTCGAGCTCGGCGGGGGTGGGCAGGCGGTCTCGCACGACGGCGGGTGAGAGCAGGCCCTGCAGGGCGTGCATCAGGAGGTTGGCCATCGAGTAGTGGGGGTCGGTGGTGAGGGCACGTTCGAGGGCGATGGTGGCCAGGATGTTGTCGCCCGTGCGCCAGGCCGCCATGGCCAGCAAGGAGGCGGCCGGCGGGACGAAGCGGGGCTCCAGGCGGCGAGTGAGGTCTTTCCACAGGGGCAGGTGGGCCTCGCGCATCATGGTCCAGGCTTCGTCGCGGACTCTGATCACGGTCAGGGCCAGGCCCAGCCGGGCGGCTGCGAGGTCGTCGAGGCGGGCGCCGCGGGCGTGGGCGGTCAGGGTGGCGCGGACTTCGGCGAGCGCCTCGGCGACGTAGCCGCGGGCGAAGGTGTCCAGGTCTGGGGCGGCCACCAGGCGGGCTCGCACCTCGGCGACGGCGGTGGCGGTGGCCTGACGCATCGCCAGGCGGACCGGGCCGGCGGCGGGGGCGATCGTGCGTTCGAGACTGCGACGGTCGGGGAGGGCGACCAGGCCGCGCACGGTGGCCTCGGCGGCGATCTGGCTGGTGGTCGGGTCGTACGGGGTGCCTTCCGGCGGGCAGCAGCGGGGCAGGTCGCAGACGTAGGACCAGTAGCGGCCTTCGTGGGCGCGGAGCGCCTCGCCCACGCGGATCTCCGACGCGGCGGCCAGCCGCCTGGCCTCGTCGACGGCGGGCGTGACGGTGTCGCCTCTGCCGTAGCCGACGATGACCAGCTCGGTGACGCCTTCGCGGGACAGCAGGCCGGTGAGGGGGTCGAGGGTGCCCTGGGGGATCGGGAGGTCCCACCTCGCGGCCACCTTGGCGTGGCCCCGGTGGAGGCCGATCACGACCAGGCTGTCGTGGGGGTGGAAGCCGACCAGGTAGGGGACGGCGGCCAGGATGTCGGCCGGGCTGGTGAGCGTGAGGCAGGAGGCCGGGGCGTTGGTCGTCATGAGCGTCAAGGGTGCCGGGGAGGCACGTCCCGAAAACGCCCGAGCGCGATTCTGTGGATGACGAGCGCCCCGACACCTCATCCTGTGGACGGCAGCGCGGGTGGAACAACCCAGCAGGTCAGGGGATGGGCTGCGGGTGGGGACCAGCCTGGTGGGGGTTACGCGGGTAGGAGTCAGGCCGCTGGGAGCACGCGGGCGGAGGTCACGTCGGTGGGATCACGTGGGTGGGGTTGGGGGTGGGGTCGGGGGGTGGGGTGGGGGATATGCGGGTGCGTACGAGGAGGGCGGCGCCGGCCACCGCGGCCGGCATGGCCACCACCGCCACGAACGGCACCAGGAACAGCAGGAACCCCACCACCCCGAACCCCAGCGTGACCCCCATGTTCCGGCGCAGCAGCGCGAAGCGTTCCTTCCTGGCCACCCCCCGGCGTTCGAGGGCCAGCGTGGTCAGCTCGACCGTCAGGAAGAACCCGGAGATGAAGGCGCCGATCACCGGCACCACCGTCTGGCCGATCACCGGCACGAACCCCAGGAAGAACAGCGGCACGGTGAACAACAGCACGTAGAACAGGGTGACCAGGCTGTCCCTGATCGAGCGGGGCAGCGTACGCCACCACGGCTGCTCCACCGCGCCGGGCAGCGGGTCGGCCTCGGCCGATAGACGTTCGTAGAACGGCTCGCCGATCGCCAGCGTCAGCGCCGTGAACGTCAGCACCGCCAGCGCCAGCCCGCCGAGGAAGAGCGCGATGCCCACCAGCGTGCGGAACAGGTCGGCCCAGCTCCACGAGTCGGCGAACGGGGTGAAGAACTCGGCCAGGTCGCGCGCGTGGGTGCCGAGCAGGATCAGCGCCGCCACGTAGACGGCGAACGCGATCACCGCAGGGATCAGCCCGAACAGCCACCACCGGCCGTGCCGCGACACCCATCCCAGACCCTGGAAGAAGAAGCCGACGCCGGCGGCGAAGTCGCGCAGAGATCGCATGCCCGGCAGGCTAGCGCCAGAACGACGTGACCGCGTAACCCAGCTCGTCGAACAGCTCGCGCAGCAGCGGCAGGGACACCCCGAGCACGTTGCCGTGGTCGCCCTCGATGCCCTCGACGAACCAGCCGCCGCGCCCCTCGATGCTGAACCCGCCGGCCAGGCCGAGCGGCTCGCCGGTGGCGACGTAGGCGGCGATCTCCTCCTCCGACGGCTGGCCGAAGCGCACCACGGTGGTGGCCACCTGCGCGGCCTGCCGGCCGGCCGGCACGTCGATCACGCAGTGGCCGGTCACCAGGCGGCCGGTGCGCCCGCGCATGATGCGCCAGCGCTCGACGGCCTCCTCGGGCGTGCCGGGCTTGCCGTAGGGGCGGCCGTCGAGTTCGAGGATCGAGTCGCAGCCGATGACCAGCCCCTCCTCCAGCCCGCTCGCGACGGCCTGCGCCTTGGCCTTGGCCAGGACGAGGCTGAGCGCCGCCGGCGAATGCGCGGAGAAGGCGTCCTCGTCGACCCCGGAGACGATCACCTTGGGGTCGAGGCCGGCGTTGCGCAGCACGGTGAGGCGGGTGGGCGAGGCAGAGGCCAGAACGATCACCGTCCCAGCTTACCGAAGGCCCGCGCGGTCACCAGTCGTGGTTGGGGGTGCCCCTCGCGGGCTGCCGGTCGGCCGGGTCGTACGGGCCGCCCTGGGCCGGGACGGTGCCGCCGAAGATGCCGCTCAGCAGGCCGTCGAGCAGGTGGCCGAGGCCGCCGGGCAGCGAGGCGTGCTCCTCGCGCAGCTCGGCGGCCAGGGCGGAGGCGTCCATGTTGGCCTTGGCGGCGCGGGCCGCCAGGAGGGACATGACCATGGGGGCGACCAGCGGGAGCAGCCGCATGATGGTGCCGGAGCTGACGCCGGCCAGTTGCGAGAGCCCGGCCGCGGCCCGTTCGGTGCCCTGGCCGCCGAGGACGTGGCCGAGGATGCTGTGGCCGTCGCGGGTCAGCGAGGCGACGTCGCCGTTGAAGGGGTCGGCGTCGACGTGGTCGTCGAGGGCGCCGCGCAGGGCCTCGGCGCCGTCGGGGTGCTCGGCGTTGCGGGCCATGCCGCCGATCACGGTGCCGGCCACGGCCTCGACGACCTTGCGCGCCGTGGCCGTGTCGGTGCCGAGCATGCCGGCGATCTGGTCTACGCCTGAGTCGCCGAGCTGGGTGAGGAGCTCGTCATTCAGTGTCAAGGCAGTCCCCCGATCCGAGTCGCGGGAGACGTTCCCCGGCCGTGATCGAGGCAAGGCCGGGGTTCCGCTAAGTCTCGGGAAAGGCGGGTCTGCCGGGGCTCAGTCGAGTGCGGGCTGCTTGCTGCCGCTGGTCAGGCCGGCGGCGGCGTACGCGCTCGCCTCGTCGAGCGTCTCGTGTTCGAGCAGGGCCGCCACGATGCCGTCGAGCCGTTCGCGGTTCTCGGTGAGCACCTGGACGGCGCGCTCGTAGCACTCGTCCACGATGCGCCGGGCCTCCTCGTCGACGGTGGCCAGCGTGGCCGGCGACGCCTGCGGCGAGGAGCCGTCGTTGGGCAGGATGGTCAGCGGGCCGATCTTCTCCGACATGCCCCAGCGGCCCACCATGCCGCGCGCGATCATGGTGACCTGTTCGAGGTCGTTCTCGGCGCCGGTGGTGATGATGCCGTAGACGACCTGCTCGGCCGCCATGCCGCCGAGCGCGCCGGTGATGCGCCCGCGCAGGTACGGCTCGTCGTAGGCGTAGCGGTCGGTGTCGGGCGTGGACAGCGTGACGCCGAGCGCCCGGCCGCGGGGGATGATCGAGATCTTCCTGACCGGGTCGGCGCCGGGCTGGAGCATGCCGAGCAGGGCGTGCCCGGCCTCGTGGAAGGCGGTGCGGGTGCGCTCCTCCTCCGGCATCACGATGCTGCGGGCCGCGCCGAGCTGGAGCTTCTCCAGCGCGTCCGCGAAGTCGGACATGTCGACCTTCTCCTTGCCGCGCTTGGCGGCAAGGAGTGCGGCCTCGTTGACCAGGTTGGCCAGGTCGGCGCCGGTCATGCCGGGGGTGGTCTTGGCGATGCGGTCGAGGCTGACCTCGCCGTCGAGCGGCACGCCGCGCGAGTGGACCTCCAGGATGGCCGTGCGTCCGGCCGCGTCGGGCAGGCCCACCTGCACCGTGCGGTCGAAGCGCCCGGGACGCAGCAGCGCCGGGTCGAGGATCTCGGGCCGGTTGGTGGCCCCGATGACGATCACGCCCTCGGCGCCGGAGAAGCCGTCCATCTCGGTGAGGATCTGGTTCAGCGTCTGCTCGCGCTCGTCGTGGCCGCCGATGCCGCCCGCGCCGCCGCGGGCCCGTCCGATGGCGTCGATCTCGTCGATGAACACGATCGAGGGCGCGACCTTGCGGGCCTCCTCGAACAGGTCGCGGACGCGCGAGGCGCCCACGCCGACGATCATCTCGATGAACTCGGAGGCGCTGGCCGAGAAGTACGGCACCTTGGCCTCGCCCGCCACGGCCCTGGCCAGCAGCGTCTTGCCGGTGCCGGGAGGGCCGGCGAGCAGCACGCCCTTGGGCAGCTTGGCGCCCAGCCTGCGGTACTTGCCGGGGTCCTTCAGGTAGTCGACGACCTCGACGAGCTCGTTCTCCACCTCGTCGATGCCGGCGACGTCGTCGAACGTGACGCGCACCTTGCCGGCCTCGACCGGCTTGGCGGCCTTGGACTTGCCGAGCCCGCTCAGGCCGCCGCCCATCATGCTGGCGCCGCGGCGCATGATCCAGATCCACAGGCCGGCCAGCAGCAGCACGGGCAGCAGCGACAGCAGCAGGTTGGAGAAGAAGCCGCGGGTCAGCGGCTTGGACGTGGTCTCCACCTGGGCCGACTTGAGCTGCTGGTCGAGCTGGTCGGTGTTGGCGAAGGCGGGGATCTCGGTCTGGAACTTGGTGTAGGACTCGTTGCTCTCGGGGTTCTTGGCCGCGCTCCTCAGGTCGCCCTCGACCGACAGCCCCTGGGCGTAGATGTCCTTGACGTTCTTCGCCTCGACCTGCTTGGTGAACTCGGTGTAGGAGATCGTCTCGACCGAGTTGTTGTCGACCAGCGAGGAGACGACGAAGAAGCCCGCGTACACGACGAGCAGGGTGACGACGAAGCGCCACCAGTTGATCTTCGGCCGCCCGCCTGGCGAACCGGGCAGGCCTTCCGAGCGCCAGGGCGGCTTGACCTTGCCCTTGTTCGGTGCCTGCGGCGGTCCAGAGCGTTCCACGGCGTCACTCCCCCACATCGCCGCATACATGATCTTTCTAGCCTAGAACACGCACTCCTGAGACGACGCGGCCAATATCACGCCAGCGCTTTCTCTGCGAGTCAGGCACTGTGACGAACGCAAGTCCCGGCTTGCTCATTCCCCCGTCCATCACCACGACGGCCGCTCGAGAGGAATGTTTGCCGTATTTGACGCGGTATACGAGCATCCATCCGGTTTTGACGCGTTGTGAGGCGAGCCAGCTGATCTTGGAGCCCTTGGGGTGGTGGTTGAGCGTCCAGCGCGCGGCCAGCAGCGCCGTGTCGCGCGGCGACTTCTGCTCCATGATCGGCAACGGGCAGGTCACCAGCATGCCGCGCAGCCTGCCGCCGCGCACCGCCGGCAGCACCTGCTTGCTGGTGAACGGCGCCGCCCCGTGCGTCTTCCACGGCTTGCCCAGCCGCGGCACGGCCAGGCCGGTGCGCCGGTCCTTCATCAGCCGCCTGGCCGGCCGGGGCAGGGCCATCCGCTTGACCCGGCCGGTCAGGCGGGGCACCCGCGGGTCGGCGTACAGGGCCTGCATGGCGGTGTAGCCGGGCGCGAGCGAGGCGCCCGGCGACGGCGACGGGGTCGCCGTGAGCGCCGACGTCGGCGTGAGGGAGGAGGTCGGCGTGGCGGACGACGTTGGCGTGGGGGTGGCCGACGGGGTGGGGGCCGGCGCGGATGGGGCCGGCGCGGACGAGGCGGGTGCGGCCGGCGGCGCGGTTACCGGCCCCGCCACGACCTCGTCCGGCCCGGACGGGAGCGCCAGGACGATCACCGTGGCGCCGACCGCCACGGCCGCCACGACGGCGAGCCCCCGATAGATCGACCGCATGCGGACATCGCCGATGCGGGAGCGCCTGGGCGGTGAAACAGGGTTCGCAGGGCGGTCTGTGGTTCTCACTCGTGAACCCTCGGTCTCATCTTCCCCATGGAGCACGACGGGAGCGTACGACATATCCCGCCATTGCGTGTGTGAAGCGACCGAAGTGCAATCATGGCGGGGTGGAACAGGTGGAACTGCGGTTCGGCGAGGACTCCCGGTTCGCCCAGACGCACACGAATCTCTCCGCGGTCAGGTGGGAGCCGTCGGGCCTGTGGGTGGCCGGCGACGAGACCGCCACCGTCGAGCGGCTCACCTGGACCGGCGACCACTACGGCGACGAGCGCTCGTTCTTCCTGGCCGACTACGTGAACCTGCCCGCCGGACGCTTCGACGAGGCCGACATCGAGGGCCTGGCCAGGGCCGACGGCCATCTGTGGGCGGTCGGCTCGCACAGCCTCAAGCGCCGCAAGGCCAAGCCGGGCTCGCCGGAGAAGTCGATCAGACGGCTGGGCACGGTCGTCCGCGAGGAGAACCGGTTCATCCTGGTCCGCCTGCCGCTGGACGGCACCGGCGAGCGCCCGCTGCCCGGCGCGATCCTGTCCGGCGAGCGCAACGTCGCCGCCATGCTGGCCGATGACCGCCATCTGGCGCCGTTCCTGGCGCTGCCGGGCAAGGACAACGGGCTCGACATCGAGGGCATCGCGGTCGTGGGCGAGCGGGTCTACCTCGGGCTGCGCGGGCCGGTGCTGCGCGGCTGGGCGGTGGTGCTGGAGATCCGTCCGGTGGACGACGGCGGCGGCCGGTTACGGCTCGACGGGCCGTACCGCAAGCACTTCCTCGACCTCGGCGGGCTGGGCGTGCGGGACATGTGCCCGCACGGCGGCGACCTGCTGCTGCTCACCGGCCCCACGATGAGCCTGGACGGCCCGGTCCGCGTCGTGCGCTGGCGGGAGCGGCAGGGCGGCGGGCTGGTGCCCGCGCACGACCTGGAGACGGTCCTGGAGCTGCCCTACGGCGTCGGCGACGACCATCCGGAAGGGCTGGCCGTGCTGCCCGACGGCCGGCTCATGGTCGTCTACGACAGCCCGTCGCCCGCCCGCATCACCCCGGCGGGCGGCGTGCTGGCCGACGTCTTCACGATCTAGCGACCCGCCCGAGCAGCCAGGGCGCCTCGGCGACGAACGTGCACGAACCCGGCTCGATCTCGGTGAACCCGGCGTCGCGCACCACGGGCAATCCGGCGGCCACCTTGGCGTCGAAGTCGTCCCTGCCGGACGCGGCGCGCACGGAGACCGCCAGGCCGTCCGCCCGCCAGGCGGCCCGCTCGGCCTCGTCGCTGGCCCACCAGGCGAGCTGCGCGGCGTGCCCGGCCTGGGCCATGGCCTTGCCCGCCGACATGGTCAGCGCGGGGTTCTCCCACAGGACCGGCGGCCCGGCGGGCGGCTCGCCGGGCTCGGCGGCGTCGCTCAGCTCGGTGCCGCCCACCTGGAGCCGGGCCAGATCCTTGGGCCAGGCGTCGAGCGGGACGGGCGGGTGCACCCGCACCTGCGCCGTGCGGTGCTCGACCGTGCGGCCGGGGAGCGCGGCGGCCCTGCGCCACTCGGCGCCCCTGGCGCGCCGCACCACCTTGCGGATCTTGCCGGTGGACTGCCAGGCGTGCAGCTCCGCGGCCCACTCCCCCGGGTCGTCCAGCAGGCTCAGCACGGCCATGGCGGCGGCCTCCAGCGCGTCGGTGCGCTCGGGGGGAGCGGCCCTCTCGATCCTGACCACGAGGGGGAGGACCATCAGTTCGGTCTCGTTCATCACCGTCTAGCATGCCGGATGGCCAGAGACATTCCCGCGGCCAGCAGGCAGAGGGCGCCGGCGGCGTACCAGGCCAGGTCGTAGGCGCCGAGGTGGTCGCGGGTCAGGCCGGCGCCCACGGCGGCGACGGCGGCGCCCACCTGGTGGGAGGCGAACACCCAGCCGAACACGACCGCGCCGTCCTGGCCGTAGATCTGGCGGCACAGGGCGACGGTCGGGGGCACGGTGGCCACCCAGTCCAGGCCGTAGAACACGATGAAGATCAGCATGCTGGGCTCGGTGGTGGCCGCGAACAGGCCGGGCAGCAGCATCAGCGACAGGCCGCGCAGGCCGTAGTAGACGCCGAGCAGCAGCTTGGGGTTGACCTTGTCGCTGAGCCAGCCGGAGGCGACCGTCCCGGCGATGTCGAAGATCCCGATGATGGCGAGCAGGCCGGCGGCGACCGGCTCGGCCATGCCGTGGTCGTGCGCGGCGGGGATGAAGTGCGTGCCGACCAGGCCGTTCGTGCTCATGCCGCAGATCGCGAAGCCGCCGGCGAGGAACCAGAAGGGCCGCGTGCGCGCGGCCGACCGCAGCACCGTCAGCGCCCGCGCCGCCGCGTTCCCGCCGGCCGGCCCGGTCCGTACGGCGCCCGCCTCGGCGCCGAACGCCGTCGTGCCCACCTCCTCGGGGTGGTCGCGCAGCAACCACCAGACGAACGGCACCACCGCGAGCGCGGCGCCGGCCACCGTCAGGGAGGCCACCCGCCAGCCCGGCCCCTCGGCGAGCCAGGCCAGCACGGGCAGGAAGATGAGCTGCCCGGTCGCGCCCGCCGCGGTCAGGATGCCGGTGACGAGCCCCCGGTGCCGGACGAACCAGCGGTCGGTCACCGTGGCGGCGAACACCAGCGCCATCGACCCGGTGCCGAGCCCGATGAACACGCCCCAGAACAGCAGCAGGTGCCAGCTCGCCGTCATGATCACGGTGAGCCCGCTGCCCACCGCGACCAGCAGCAGGGCCAGCGACACCACGCGGCGCATGCCGAAGCGGTCCATCAGCGCGGCGGCGAAGGGCGCGGTGAGCCCGTAGAGCACCAGGTTGATCGACACTGCCAGCGAGATCGTGCCCCTGCTCCAGCCGAACTCGTCGTGCAGCGGGGTGATCAGCACGCCGGGGGTGGCGCGGAAGCCGGCCGCGCCGAGGATGGCCACGAAGGCCACGGCCGCGACCCACCAGGCGCGGTGGATCCTGCGGGTCCGCGTGGGGGTGGGGGTGGTGCTCAACGTCATGCGCCAATCCTGATTCATCGCATTTTGACGGCGCGAGTGGCCCGAAAGCCAATATGTGCAAGAATCGGGCCATGGCCCATCGTGTCGCGGTCGTCGTGCTGAACCACTTCGCCCCGCTCGACCTCGGCGTGCCCGGCCAGGTCTTCGAGTCGGCCGAGACGCCGGACGGCGAGAAGCTCTACGAGGTCGTGACCTGCTCCCCCGACCGCGAGCCGGTCCGCTGCACGGCCGGTTACACCGTGCTGCCCGACCACGACCTCGACGTGCTGGACACGGCCGACACGGTGCTGGTCCCCGGCATCCACGCGGGCCGGGCGATGAAGGACGGCACGATCACCGACACCCTGCGCGCCGCCCTGCAGGACCGTCCGCGGGTCATGTCGATCTGCACGGGCGCGTTCGTGCTGGCCGCGGCTGGCCTGCTGGACGGCCGTCCGGCCACCACGCACTGGCGCGAGGCGGCCCGGTTCGCCGCCCTGTTCCCCCAGGTCAAGCTGGACCCCGACGTGCTCTTCGTGGACGACGGCGACGTGCTGACCTCGGCCGGGGTGGCGGCGGGCCTCGACCTGTGCCTGTACGTGATCAAGCGCGACCACGGCACCGAGGTGGCCAACCGGGCCGCCCGCCGCTGCGTGATGCCGCCCTGGCGGGACGGCGGCCAGGCGCAGTACATCGAGCGCCCCCTGCCGCACGACGGCGCCGGCGGCACCGCCGCGACCCGCGACTGGATGCTGGCCCACCTCGACGCCCCGCTCGACCTCAACGCGCTGGCCGCGCACGCCAGGATGAGCGTGCGCACCTTCACCAGGCGCTTTCGCGAGGAGACCGGGATGAGCCCGGCCAAATGGCTGTCCGGCCACCGCGTCCGCCACGCCAGGCGGCTGCTGGAGACCACCGACCTCGGCGTGGAGGAGGTGGCCAGGCGCTCCGGCTTCGGCACGGCGGTCTCGCTCCGGCAGCACCTGCACGCGGCCGTCGGCGTCGCGCCGCTGACCTACCGGCACACCTTCCGCAGTTCCTGAGAGCCCCTACTCGAACAGGTCGGGCTGCTCGCGCACGATCTGGTCGTGCAGCGGCTGGTAGTTGATCCAGCCGACCAGGTCGTTGCCGATCTGCTGGTGGGTCAGCGCGGCGTTGTCGGGCTCGATGGGCACGACCTGGCCGGCGGCCTTGGCCAGGAGCTGCACCTGGGCCGAGCGTTCCATGGTGATGAACCACCAGGCGGCCGCGTCGACCGTGTCGCCGACCGTCAGCAGGCCGTGGTTGCGCAGCACGAGGGCCTTGTTGCCGCCCAGCGTCGCGGCGATGCGCTTGCCCTCCTCCAGGTCGGTCACGACGCCCGTGTAGTCGTCGAACAGCGCGTTGTCCCGGTAGAAGGCGCAGGCGTCCTGGGTGATGGGCTCGATGGTCTGGCCGAGCGCGGACAGGGCGCGGCCGTGGATCGAGTGGCTGTGGGCGGCCGCGACGACGTCGGGACGGGCCTGGTGCACCTGGGAGTGGATGGCGAAGGCGGCCTCGTTGACGTGGTGGCGGCCCTCGACGACCTGGCCCTCGTGGTTGACCAGGATGAGGTCGCTGACCCTGACGTGCTTGAAGGACATGCCGAACGGGTTGACCCAGAAGTGGTCGCTCAGCTCGGGGTCGCGGGCGGTGATGTGCCCGGCCACGCCCTCCTCGAAGCCGAACCTGCCGAAGATGCGCAGCGCCGCCGCGAGCCGTTCCTTGCGGTGCCGCCGCTCCTCCTCGATCGTCTCGAACGTCGGCGGCAGGCGGAAGATGAGGTTGTCCGGCAAGGTTCTCCTTGTGCACAGAATGTTGTTCTGACCGCAGACTAACGCCTGACGGCACGCCCGCCGTCCATGCCGCTGCCTACGCCGCCACCTCCACACCCTTGCCGAACCAGGTCTCCAGCGCCTGGGTCAGCGTCTCGTCCGGCGTGCCCGCCCAGGCCACGTAGCCGTCGGGGCGCACCAGGACGGCCTCGGCCGGGCACGACGGCATGGTGACCGTCTCGACCCGCTCGTGGCGCACGCGCAGCTCGCCGGTGCGGTCGAGCAGCAGCGGGCGGGCCCGGGAGGCGGGCTCGGCGGGCAGGTCGGCCAGGAACCGGCCGGCGAGGGGATGCGCGCTGCCGGGCGCCGGGTAGGGCAGGTCGGAGCCCGCCATGAGCGCCGCGACGCGCCGCCGGTTGGCGTCGTCGTCCAGCAGCTCGGCGAACAGCGTGCGCAGCGCGGTGACGTCGGGGCCGGGCGCGGCCAGGGCGAGCTGGGCGCTGGAGTGCACGGCCACCCGCTCGGCGGCGGGCCTGCGCTCGGCGTCGTAGGTGTCGAGCAGCCCCTCGGGCGCCCAGCCCTGGAGCGCGGCGGCCAGCTTCCAGGCCAGGTTGGCGGCGTCCTGGAGGCCGAGGTTGAGCCCGGGCGCGCCCATGGCCGAGTGCACGTGGGCGGCGTCGCCGGCCACGAACACGCGGCCGGCCCGGTAGCGGTCGGCCACCCGGGTCTCGCGGCCGTTCAGCCGCCGGAGCAGGTGGGGGCCCTCGCCGGCGGGCGGGGCGAGCGGCAGGTCGGCCCCGAGCACGCGGGCCAGGCTCGCGCGCAGCTCGCCGATCGTCATCGGCACGTCGTCGCCGGGGGCCTCGCCGTCGCCGGAGGTCTCGCCGCTCCACTCCATCGCGGTGACCGAGAGCACGCCCGGCCCCGTGGGCAACATCGCGTACGCGCCGCGCTCGGTCCGGTGCCAGGTGTAGAGCACGAACGTGCCGTGGCCGGGCACCTCCATCTCGGCCGTGCCGCGCCGCACGACCGCTCCGGGCACGGTGACGTGGGCCGTGCGGCTGACGACGTCGGGCGCGCTCACTCCCGGGAAGCCGATGCCGGCCCGCTTCCTGACCAGGCTGTGGGCGCCGTCGCAGCCCACCAGGTAGCACGTGCGCAGCTCGTAGGGGCCCTCGGGGCCTGTCACGGAGAGCGTGACGCCGTCGGCGTCCTGCTCGAAGCCGGTCAGCTCGTGGCCGCGCCGGATCTCCACGCCCAGCTCGGCGGCCCGCCGCTCGAACAGCTCCTCCAGCTCCGGCTGCCGGACGTGCAGCGCGCGCAGCGGGTTGTCGTCGAGCCTCGCCAGGTCGAGCGGCATGGCGCCGAAGACGAACGCCGGCACCGGCACGGGCGCCGCGGCCAGCCCCCGCTGGTGCAGCAGGCCGACGACCTGGCCGACGATGCCGTTGGCCTTGGGCCGGTCGCTGCGGGCGGGCAGGCGTTCGAGCACGACGGGCCGGACTCCGGCCAGGCTGAGCTCGCAGGCCAGCATCAGGCCGTTGGGCCCGGCGCCGACGATGACGACGTCGGCGACCGTGGGGTCCGCTGCGGTCATGGGGTGTCTCCTTCGGTTCGGGGGTGGGGGGCGGGCAGCCCCGCGGCCAGGCGGTGCAGCGCCTCGCGCAGCACCGGCACCAGCGGGACGGGCGGGTCGGAGCGCAGCCAGTGGCCGACGGCCACCTGCACGGCGGCGCTCACGGTGGCCGCCACCAGGTGCGGGTAGAGGTCTCGGTCCGGATCGGCGCCCGTGCGCTCGGCCACGGCCGCGGCCAGCTCGCCGTCGGCCGCGAACTGGGCCTTCAGCGCCTCGGCGCGCAATGCGGGCTCCTCGGCCAGCAGCCTGGTGAGGGCCAGCCGGTCGGCGTCGGGCGGCCCCGGGCTGGTCAAGGCGTGTTCCCAGGGCTCGGCGACGGCCGCGATCAGCGCCTCCCACAGCGGCTCTGCCGCCGGGCGGGCCCGCAGCACGGTCACCGTCCGGCGGACGCGGTCGGTGTGGCGGGCGGCGAGGGCCTCGTACTTGCTGGAGAAGTAGTTGTTGAACGTGCGCGGCGACACGCCGACCAGCTCGGCGACGTCCTCCACCCGGACGTTCTCCAGGCCGCGCTCCAGGGCCAGCCGGAGCGCCGCGTCCATCAGCGCCTCGCGGGTCGCCTGCTTCTTCCGTTCCCTCAATCCGGTCACCCTTTCAGATTACGCAGTTTTTCCGATCAAGCAATCTTTCTGGTTAAGCAATTTTTTGCCTAACGGGGGCACGAGCCAGCTGGCGTTAGATTGGAGGCATGTCCACCACGCTGACCATGGAGTTCGCCGGCACGGTCAGGGCCGACCGCTCCGGGCCCGTCGACCGACTGCGCGACGCCGCCGCGATGACCGAATGGCTCCGCGAGCACGCGGCCGACCTGGACGTGCCGCCCGGCTTCACCGCCACGGAGGAACTGCGCGAGCAGACCGTACGGCTGCGCCAGGCCGTCCGGGCGCTGCTGGCCAAGGCGATCGCCCCGGCACCGCCGAGCGTCGCGGACGCGGCCGGCCTGCCCGGTTTCGCCGAGTCGCTGGCCCTGGTCAACGCGACCGCCCTGGCCGCCCCCACGGCCCCGCAACTGTCGTGGACCGGCGAGCCGGCGCTGACCATGGCCCCCGCGACCAAGGCGAACCCGTCCACGCGCCTGCGGGGACGGCTCGCCGTCGCGGCGGTGGAGTTCCTGGCCGGGCCCGACCGCGCCCTGCTCCGCACCTGCGGGGCCCCGCGCTGCGTGCTCTATTTCGTCAAGGAGCACCCGCGCCAGGAGTGGTGCTCACCGGCGTGCGGCAACCGCGCGCGGGCGGCCAGGCACTACCGGGAGCACAAGAAATAGCCTCCTCTAACGCCAACGACCTACTTTTGCCGTTATATTGATTTCTAACGGGCAATCAGTCGTGCAACCGTTGGACGAGGAGAGTCGTATGTCATTCCGGACCGGGCACGTCGGGCTCAACGTCACCGACCTCGACAGGTCGAAGGAGTTCTACGGCCGCGTCTTCGGCTTCACCGTCGCCCACGAGTCCGCCGAGGACGGCCGCCGCTACGCCCTCCTCGCCCAGGACGGCGAGCTCGTCGTCACGCTCTGGCAGCAGAGCGACGGCCGCTTCCCCACCGCCCTGCCCGGCCTGCACCACCTGTCCTTCCAGGTGGCGGACCTCGACGCGGTGCGCAGGGCCGAGCAGGTCGTCAGGGAGGTCGGCGCGAAGCTGCACCACGACGGCGTGGTCCCGCACGGCGAGGGCGCCTCCTCCGGCGGCGTGTTCTTCGAGGACCCCGACGGCATCCGGCTGGAGATCTCCGCCCCCGGTGCGGCGGGCGATCGTCCCGCTCCCACCGCCGGCGCCCCCACCTGCGGGTTCTTCTAAATGAGACATCCAGGCGAGATCGCCGTCCAGGCCCGCGCCGGGGTGCGGACGCCGGGCGCGTTCGGCAGCTCGCGCACCCGACCCGAGATCCCCGAGGTGGCCGCCGCGTTCCTGCGGGCGCAGCACCTGCTGGTCGCGGGCGCGGCCGACGACCTCGGCCAGGTGTGGGCCGACGTGCTGACCGGGTCGGCCGGGTTCGCCGACGCCGACGACGACCGCACGATCACCGTCCGCGCCCTGCCCGCGGCGCCGCTGCGGGGCCTGTTCACGGCGGAGCGCGACATCGGGCTGCTGGCCATCGAGCCGCACACCCGGCGCCGGATGCGCGTGAACGGCACCGCCGTGCAGGCGGGCGAGGGCCTGGTGGTCTGGACGGAGCAGGTGTACTCCAACTGCCCCAAGTACATCCAGGCCCGTGAGCCCACCGCCGCGCCCGGCGTCCCGGAGGTCGTCGGCGGCGGGACGCGGCTCGCGCCGGGCCACGTCGGGTGGATCGAGCGGGCCGACACGTTCTTCATCGCCACCCGCGCCGCGGGCCTGGGGGCCGACGTCTCCCATCGCGGCGGCAACCCGGGGTTCGTCCGGGTGACCGGGCCGGGGTCGCTGGAGTTCCCGGACTACGTCGGCAACTCCATGTACATGACGCTCGGCAACCTGGAGCTCGACCCGGCCGCCGGGCTGCTGTTCGTCGACTGGGACGCCGGCCGGACCCTCCACCTGACCGGCCGGGCGGAGGTGGACTGGACGGCGGAGCAGCGGTCGGTGCGGTTCGAGCTGACCGCGTACACGGAGGTGGACGGCACGGTCGGGGCGGGCTGGACGCCGCCGGAACACCACCGCTTCAACCCGCCCGTCACCCGCTGACGCCGGGCGGCGGGCTCAGAGGTTCTCGGGCATCGAGGTCATGCCGTTCAGCAGCGGGACGAGCTGTTCCTCCTCGTAGTCCAGGTGGGCCTCCAGCTCGGCGGCCAGCCGGTCGAGCTCGTCGCCCGCGCTCGCGCCCGCGCCGGCCAGGTCGCGGACGCGGGCGACCAGCCGGGCAACCACGCGGTGCTCGGCGCCCAGCCGGGCCAGGACGTCGGCCAGCTCGGGACGCTCGGCGGCCAGGTGCGGGAACAGCACCGCGTCCTCGCCCTCGTGGTGGGCGTGCAGGGCGTCGCAGAACGCCAGGCAGTGCGTACGCAGGTCGAAGCCGTCGCCGCCGGCCCGCAGGCGTGCCAGCTCCCGCCGGAAGCCGTCGTGCAGCTTGACCAGTTCGTCGCCCCACGCGATCAGGCGCTGTTCCTCGCTCATGCCCACGCCACCGCCCTCGCCCGGTGGACGGCCGCGAACACGGCGGCCAGCAGGGCGGCCCCGGCGGCGACGCCGAAGCTCCAGCCCGCTCCCCCGGCGGCCGACACGGCCGCGCCGACGGCTCCGGCCACGCTGCTGCCCACGACCCTGACCAGCGCGTTCACCCCTCCGGCCGCCGCGGTCTTGGCCGGTTCGACGTGCTCGACGGCCATCGTGCCGAGCGCCGCGTACACCAGGCCGACGCCGAGGCCGAGGACGGCGGCGGCCCCGTACAGGTCGGCCGCGGTGTCGCGGAAGACCGCCAGCCACACCGCGGCGGCGGTGACCAGCGCGGAGCCGCCGGAGACCAGCGCCGCGGCCGGGAAGCGCCGCATCAGCGGCCCGGCCAGCATCGAGACGGCGAGCATCAGCACCGTGGTCGGCAGCAGGTACAGCCCCACCTGCAGCACCGAGGCCCCGAGAGAGCCCTGGGCGACCGCCGACAGCGTGGTGATCGCCCCGAACAGCGCGAACCCGATGAGGAACGAGGCCACCGTGGCCCCGACCGTGCCGCGGTGCAGCAGCATGGGGATCTCGATCAGCGGCGAGGCGGTGCGCCGGGCCGTGACCACCCACGCGACCGCGAGCACGACCGCCCCCGCGAGCAGCCCCAGCGTCGGCGGCGACGTCCAGCCCCAGGCGCCGCCCTTGCTGATCGCGAGCAGCAGGCAGACCAGCCACCCGGCGACGAGCACGGCCCCCACCAGGTCGGGACGCCCCGCGCGTCCGGCCGGCGCCGCCTCTCGCACCAGCGCCGCCACCAGGACGAGGCTCAGCGCGCCCAGCGCCGCCAGGATCCAGAACATGGCCCGGTGGTCGCCGCCCACCAGCCCGGCCAGGATCATGCCGCCGCCGCTGCCCACGCCGATGGTGGCGCTCAGCACGCCGATCGCCGTGGCCAGCCGCTGGGCGGGGACCGCCTGCCTGGCCAGCCCCATGGCCAGCGGGAGCAGCGCGGCGGACACGCCCTGCAGCGCCCGTCCGGTGACGACCGCGCCGAGCGTGCCGGACAGCGCGGCGACCGCCGAACCGGCCACGAGCAGGGCGAGCGCGGACAGGGCGACGGCGCGGCGGCCGTACATGTCGCCGAGCCGGGACAGCAGCGGGATCGCGACCGCGCCGGACAGCAGGCCGGCGGTGAGCGTCCAGGAGACGGAGGTGGACGACGCGCCGAACTGCCTCTGGAGCAGCGGGAGCAGCGGGACGACGACGGTCATCTGGAGTGACCCGACGGCGACGGCGAACGCCAGGACCACCACCGTCGTCCACGGCGATGTCTTTTTATACATGTATAGAAAGTAACATGACGGCATGCCCGCACGCACTGGAAGGCCGCCCCGGATCTCGCGGGCCGACATCGTGGCAGCGGCGCACCGGGTCATCGAGGCCGACGGCGTCGGCGGGCTGACCATGCGCAGGCTGGCCAAGGAGGTCGGCAGCACGCCGATGGCGCTCTACCACCACGTCCGCGACAAGGAGGAGCTCCTGCTGCTCCTGCTCGACGAGTACGCGGCCGGGCTGCCGCGCCCCGACCTGCCCGCCGACCCGCGCGAACGCGTGGTCGTGGTGGCCCTGGCCATGCGCGACGGGGTGGCCGGCTGTCCCTGGGCGGTGGACGTGCTGCGCGCCGACGACCTGCTCGCGGTCGGCGCGCTGTGGTACCCGGAGAAGATCATCGACGCGGCCCTCGACGCGGGCCTGACGGCCGAGCGCGCCGTGCACCTCTACCGGATCATCTGGCACTACACGGCCGGCGAGATCGCCATCCGCGCGGCGGCCGGGCGCAGGCGCGAGGAGGGCCGGCCGACCTACCGCGACCAGGTCTTCGCCGGCCTCGACCCGGCGGCCCTGCCCCGCCTGGCCGAGCTGGGCGGCCGCTGGGCCGAGCTCACCGCCGCGGACACCTACGAGCTGGGGCTGCGCGCCCTGGTGGACGGCCTGCTCCCCGGCCACACGGCGAGGGGTTGAGTCAGGGGCCGAAGGCGCGGCGGTAGGCGGAAGGGGAGGTGCGCATCGCGCGGGTGAAGTGGTGGCGGAACGTCGCCGGGCTCTCGAACCCGACCGCCGCCCCGACCTCCTCCACCGGCGCCGCCGTCGACTCCAGCATCGGCAGGCTCGCGGCCACCCGCTGCGAGATCACCCACCGCAGCGGGCTGGTCCCGGTCTGCCGCTTGAAGTGCCTGATGAACGAGCGTTGCGACATGTGCGCCACCGCGGCCAGGTCCGCCACGCCGATCGGCTCGGCCAGGTGGTCGAGCGCCCACCCCATCGCCCTGGCCACGCCGCCGTCGTCGGCCACCGGCGTGACGGCGGCCTCGATGAACTGGGCCTGACCGCCCTCCCGGTGCGGCGCGACGACCAGGCGGCGGGCCACCGCGTTGGCCACGTTCGGCCCGTGGTCGGTGCGTACCAGGTGGACCAGCAGGTCGAGGCCGGCGGCGCTGCCCGCGCTGGTCAGCACGTCGCCGCCGTCCACGTACAGGACGGAGGGGTTGACGCGGACGGCGGGGAAACGCCGCTGGAGCAGGTCGGCGTACTTCCAGTGGGTGGTGGCCTCGCGGCCGTCCAGGAGACCGGCGGCGGCCAGGGCGAACGCGCCGGAGCAGATCGACACCATCCGGGCGCCCCGGCCGTGGGCCTGGCGCAGCGCCTCGACCAGCTCGCCGGAGACCTCGCCCCGGACGTCGGCCACGCCGGGCACGATCACCGTCCCGGCCCCGGCCAGGATGTCGAGCCCGTGCCCGGCCTGCATGGTGAACCCGCCGACCACGCGCAGCGGCTCGGCGGTCTCGGCGCACACCTTCAGGTCGTACCAGGGGACGTCCAGCTCGGGCCTGGGCAGCCCGAAGAACTCCACGACGCACCCCAGCTCGAACGGCGCCATCCCGTCGAAGGCCAGCACCGCGACCGTGGGCAACCGGGCGGGAACCGGCAGCCGGGCGGGGGCCGGTAGCGGGGCGGGGGCCGGTAGCGGGGCGGGGGCCGGTAGCGGGGCGGCGGAGATCATGGGCGGTCGGCCGGAGGTCGGAAGCGGCACATACGCATATTAACCGCCCATATCCGGCGCGAGCAGGTTAGCGCTCCCCTCCCTGCGGCAGGAGTGATATATGCATATTTCGGGGGTAGAGACCGTTTTCCCCGATCACCGCTACGAGCAGGCGGAGATCACCGAAGCGTTCTCCCGTCTGACGGACTGCGACGAGGAGTTGCTGCGGCGCTTCCACGCGGCCACCGGCGTCGTGGGCCGCAACCTCGCACTCCCGCTGGACGGCTACACCAAGCTCGACTCCTTCGCCCGCGCCAACGCCATGTACGTCGAGATCGCCCTCGACCTGGGCGAGCAGGCCGTCCGAGGCGCCCTCGAAAAGGCCGACGTGCCGCCGGGGAAGATCGACCACCTGCTGTTCTGCTCGACCACCGGCCTGGCCACGCCCTCGCTGGACGCCAGGCTCGCCCAGCGCCTCGGGCTGCGCGGCGACGTCAAGCGGGTGCCCGTGTTCGGCCTCGGCTGCGCGGCCGGGGCCTCGGGCCTGTCGCGTCTGCACGACTACCTGCGCGGCTGGCCCGATCACGCCGCCGTGCTGGTGTGCGTGGAGCTGTGCTCGCTGACCATCCAGCGCGACGACTCCTCGATCGCCAACATGATCGCCAGCGGCCTGTTCGGGGACGGCGCGGCGGCCGTCGTCGCCACCGGGCGCGGCCGGGGCCCCGAGGTCGTCGCCACCCGCAGCAGGCTCTACCCCGACACCGAGCACCTGATGGGATGGGAGGTGGGCGACCACGGCTTCCACATCGTGCTCGACGCCGACCTCACCCACTTCGTGGACCAGGTGCTGGCCGACGACATCAGGGCCTTCCTGGCCGACTACGGCCTGACCCCCGACCAGGTGCCGACCTGGATCTGCCACCCCGGCGGCCCCAAGGTCATCGACAAGATCGTGCAGAGCCTCGACCTCGACCCCGGGGCGCTGGACGTGACGTGGCGGTCGTTGCGGACGTACGGGAACCTGTCGTCGGTCTCGGTGCTCCACGTGCTCCAGGAGACCCGCGGGCACTCCGGCCGGCCCGCCGTCCTGATGGCCCTGGGCCCCGGCTTCTCCGCCGAACTGCTCCTGCTCCACTGGTGAGGACGACCGGCCGACGAACGGGCGAAGGCCGATAACGACCGGGCGACGGCCGGTAACAACGGGGAGACGGCGGCCTCCTCCGGGCCCGCGCGACCGTCCGCGCCGCACATCCCCGCCCATCCCATCAATTCTGATTTGTCACAACTGATCACGTGACGATCGCGGTTTGTGCTCGCTTGCGTCTCCGGCCCGGCCGCTGCCACACGGATCTCCGTCATAGGACGCGGAGGTGGTTGCGATGAGATGTCGCCCCTTAGCCATTCGTCCCCTGGCCATCAGCGTCGGGCTCGCCGCGCTTCTCGGACTCGCCGCGTGCGGCGGCTCCGGCGGATCGTCCAGCGGCAGCGCCGCGCGGGCCCCCCTGTCCGACACGCAGCGGCAGCCCGCGCCGAGCGCGTCCCCGGCCGGCACCCAGGAATCCGAGAAGGACACGACCACGGCGCAGATCTCCACCTTCGCCCTGGACGTGGACACCGCCTCGTACGGCTACGCCCGCCGTACGCTCCAGGAAGGCCGCTGGCCCGCGCCCGGCGAGATCCGCCCCGAGGAGTGGGTCAACGCCTTCGGGCAGGACTACCCGCAGCCTTCCGACGACGGCTTCGCCGTGCACGTGGACGGCGCGCGGCTGCCCGCCCGCGACGAGGCCGTGCTCCGCGTGGGCCTGCAGACCCGCGCCTCCGACCCGGGCGCGCGCCGCCCGGCCAACCTCACGTTCGTGGTCGACGTGTCCGGCTCGATGGCCGAGACCGGCCGCCTGGACCTGGTCAAGTCGGCCCTGCACAAGCTGCTCGACCAGCTCGCGCCCGGCGACCAGGTGTCGCTCGTGGCCTTCAGCGACGAGGCCGAGGTGCTGGCCTCCATGACGCCGCTCACCGCCAGGAGCCAGCTCCACGCCGCGGTGGACGAGCTGGCCACCGCCGGCGGCACGAACCTGCAGAGCGGCGTCCTGACCGGGTACCGCGAGGCGTCCCAGGCGTTCCGGGCCGCCGCCACGAACCGGGTCGTCCTGCTCTCCGACGGCCTGGCCAACCAGGGCGACACCGAGTGGCGGACCATCGTGGAGCAGGTCAAGGAGTACGCGGGCAAGCAGGTCACGCTGCTCACCGTCGGCGTCGGCCGCGAATACGGCGACGAGCTGATGGAGCAGCTCGCCGACAACGGCGACGGCATGGCCGTCTACGTGGACTCCGAGCAGGAGGCCGAGAAGGTCTTCACCACCCAGCTCCCGGCCACCATCGAAGTACGGGCCCGCGACGCCAAGGCGCAGGTCGTCTTCAACCCCTCGGTCGTGGAGAGCTACCAGCTCATCGGCTACGAGAACCGCGCGATGTCGGCCGAGGAGTTCCGCGACGACAGCCGCGACGGCGGCGAGATCGGCCCCGGCCACTCGGTCACGGCCCTGTACGCCCTCCACCTCAAGCCGGGCGCGCGTGGACAGCTCGCCCAGGCGACCGTGCGCTGGCTGGACCCCGACACCCGGGCGGCCTCCGAGGCCGGCAAGTCGCTGCGGGCCGACGACCTGAAGCCCTCGATCTGGACCGGCACGCCGATCCGGCTGCAGGTGGACGTGGTCGTCGCGGCCTTCGCGGTCTACCTGCGCGACAGGAAGGCGTTCGGCCTTGACCTGCCGGCGCTGCGCGAGCACGCCGAGCGCCTGTCGGGGAGCTCGGAGGACCCGATGGTCGCCGAGCTGGTCAGGCTGATCGACATGGCCCGCTCGGTCGGCTGACCGCCCGCCGGGGTCAGGCGGGGTCGGGGGCCGGCCGGGAGGCGACGAAGCCCTGGTGGGGCGAGCGCGAGACGGGCAGTGTGCCCGCGTAGAGCTCCCCCACCAGCGGCATGGGCTCAGGGTGGCAGAACACCGACGAGCCCGTGCGCAGGATCGCCGGGCTGTTCAGCACCAGCGGCAGCCCGGCCAGCAGGAAGGGCAGCGCGTTCGCGGCCTGCTCGGGGGTGAGCTCCCGGCCGCCGACAAGCGGCAGCACCGCCGCCACGCAGCGCGCGCGGAACGCGGCGTCCTTGGCGGCCAGCCGCTCCAGCTCCCGACGGGAGCGCCGGTAGGCGCGGTTGCCGGCCAGCTCGTTCCAGTCGAAGACGGTGGCGTTGGCCGCGCCCATGCCTTCGAGCACCCGGATCACCCGGTTGCGCGTGTTGTTGGCCGCCGACCGCGCCTTGATCAGCGCCGCCCCGGACGGCAGCCCGCGCGCGACCAGCGTGCCGGCCAGCTCGACGCCCGGCACGAGCACGTGCACGCCGGTGAACGTGCGGGTCGCCCACTCCAGCAGGCTGCGGATGGCCCGCAGGGTGAAGAACCCGTTGAACGCGCTGACCTCGACGACGGCATGCTCACGAGCGGCGAGGATCTTCGCGCACCGCGGGGTCAACGGGACGGCCTGCACGCTGGACATGGCACGGAGAGTAGCAAGATTTGACTCAGCGTATGCCTGGTACGCGCATGTGTGTCGCGGGTCCCGGAGTCCGATACACTTGTGACCGCAGCAAGGGGCTATGGCGCAGTTGGTAGCGCGCCTCCATGGCATGGAGGAGGTCTGGGGTTCGAATCCCCATAGCTCCACCCCTCATCCACCCGGGCGTTCGCCCGGGTCACTCCCTCTCCCGCAGCTCGTAGTCCAGGGTGTAGGAGTGCGAGCCGTCCGGGGCGATGGTGATGTTCATCCGTCCCGTGATGCCGGTCAGCTCGCCCACGCCCGAGTCGGGCACGATCGTGATGGTGAGCGACTGCCCGCCGCGGTCGCTCAGCGCCTGGTGCGCCACGACGAAGCCGCCCTTGCGGCCCTCCAGGGTGCCCTCGATGCGTTCCATCGCCACGTACGCGCGCGACTCCTCCACCGGGGTCGAGGCCACCATCAGATGGACGACGCTCGTCCCGGTCAGGTCGCCGTGGAAGGTCTTGGTCATGCTGACGAGGCCGAGCGCGACGCCGTCGCGGTCGTCGAAGGGCGGCTTGGCGTCCCAGCCGGCGGTGTCGAAGGTTCCCTGTGCGGTCATGGGAGCCATCCTGCCGGTCTTACCTGTCAGCTTCCGTCAGGTACCGGCCAGCCGTTCCACGACGGGCGCGAAGGCGTCGACGAACTGGGCGTTCACCGTCACGTACGAGATCCCGAGCCGGTCCCTGCGCCGCCGCAGGACGTCGGCCATCTCGTCGGGGGTGCCGGTGAGCAGGCCGGTGGCCTCGGGGCCGAGCGGGCCGAAGCGGCCGGCCAGCCAGGCGGGCGGCTCGCCGCCGGCGGCCACCAGGTTCATGCCGAGCTCCAGGTCGTGGAAGCGGTCGCCGGCCAGCTCGTAGAGCTCGTCCAGCTTGGCGGCGAGCTGGTCCTCGGTGTGCTGCGGCGGCACGCCGAGCGCCACCGTGTCCGCCTTGCGCGCGGCCAGGCCGAGCACGCGGGCGCCCGTCGCGGCGACCAGGATCGGCACGTCCTTGACCGCGTCGATCGTGGCGGCCAGGCGGAGCACGCGCTCGGCCGGGGTGCCGAACGGCACGCCGAGCGCCGCCGCGTCCTGCTCGGCGCCCGGACGGCCGGCGCCCAGCCCGAGCTCGAAGCGTCCGCCGGTGAGCGTGTGCAGGGTGGCGGTCTCCCAGGCGACGGTCTCGGGCGTGCGGTACGGGGCGCTGACCACGTACGTGCCGACGCGCAACGTCGAGGTGACGGCGGCGGCCGCGGCCGCGGCGGCGAACGGCGACAGCGTCCCGAGCGTGTCCGGGACGAGCAGGGTGGAGAAGCCCAGGCTCTCGACCCTGCGGGCCAGCCCGGTCCAGGCCTGCGCGGTGGGGGCGTAACCGGCGACGGCCCCGAATCTGAACGGGTGATCGGTCATGCGCTCCACGATGCCGCGACGGCCCGGCCGGCACATCGTCCGCCGGACCGGTGGCCCGCTACGACGGCGGGCGCACGCCCGGCGCGGCCCGCTACTCCCCCAGCAGTAGCCGGACGAAGTCGTTGGCGAACTTGCCCGCCGGGTCCAGCCGCCCGGCCAGCTCGCGGAAGCCGGCGGGGCAGGCGGGGCGGCGGATGAACAGCTTGCCCCAGTGGGGCCGCGGGTCGAAGGGGGCGAGCGTCCGCTCGACCAGGTCGATCGCCGGGAGCACGGCGGCGACGTCCCTGATCCAGGTGAAGTGCACGCCGACGCTGTCGCGGTCGCGGAACGGGCTGAGCCACAGGTCGTCGGCGGCGATCGTGCGCACCTCGGAGATCTGCAGGGCCGGGCGGACGCGGTCGCCGACGGCGTACAGCGCGCGCAGCGCCGCCACCGCGTGCGCGCGGGGCAGCAGGAACTCCGACTGGAGCTCGTCGCCGGCGCCGCTCGGCGGAGCGTCGGGCCGGAAGTGCGGCAGCCGCTCGTGCCAGGGGCCCGGCACGCCGAGCTGCGTGGTGCAGGCGTCGGCGGGCATCCCGGGCAGCGGGTGGCGGGGTTCGGGGGCGGGGCGGGTGCCGTGCCAGGAGCCGGCGGTGAACTCCTCGCGGCGCTTCAGCCAGATCCTGGTGTCGCGCCAGTCGGTGAACAGGCTGACGCTGTGGCCGCCGGCCATGATGTCGTCGAACCCGTCGAGCGCGTCGGGCGTCAGGCCCTCGCGGACGTACTGCCGCAGCTCGAAGGCCGGTACGAGATCGAGCGTCAGCGTGTGGACGACGCCGAGGGCGCCCAGCGCGACGACCGCGCCGGCGAAGTCGTCGTCCCCGCGGGACAACGAGAGCAGCGAGCCGTCGGCGGTGACCAGCTCCAGCCCGGACACGGCGGCGGCCAGGCAGCGGTTGGCGTCGCCGGAGCCGTGCGTGCCGGTCGCGACCGAGCCGGCGACCGAGATGTGCGGCAGCGAGGCCATGTTCTCCAGCGCGAACCCGGCCGCGTGCACCGCCTCGGCCAGCCGCGCGTACGTGGTGCCGGCCGCGACCCGGACCTTGCGCGCCGCGCTGTCGATCTCGATCGTGGCGGGCATGCGGTCAAGCACGACGAGGTCGCCGGTGGTGTCGGCGACGTCGTTGAAGGAATGACCGCTGCCCAGGGCCCGCACCCGGTCGCTCCCGGCCACCAGGCCGCGCAGCTCGTCGAGCGAGGCGGGATGGTGGACGGCCCGCGCCCGGAAGGCGGTGTTGCCCGCCCAGTTGGTCAACATCACGGCTTCACCCTATTCATCCGGTTTCCCTTGCCGTCTCCCCCGCCCGTCACTACGTTCGGCCCCGTGCTGTATCTGTCCGAGGCCATGGGCCTGGCCACCCTCGTGTTGTGGCTCTACTGCCTCTTCGACGTGATCACCACGCCGGACGCGGTCTGCAGGAACCTGCCCAAGATCGTATGGGTGCTGGTGGTCCTGCTGTTCCCGCTGGTCGGCTCGGTCATCTGGCTCGTGGCCGGCCGTCCCGAACGTGCCCCGCAGGCGACCTCGCGGCCGAGCGCGTTCCCCGAGTACGACCGCCCGGGGCGGTTCGCCGCCACCGACCCCGACGACGACGCGGAGTTCCTGCGCCGCTGCCGCGAACGTGCCGAGGAGCAGCGCAGGAACGCCCCGAAGAAGCCGCCGGAGGACTAGAAGCCCTGGGCGAGCCGGTAGTACGCCTGGTTCCAGCGCAGCTCCTTGGTGAACTGCGCCGTCGTGGTGTCCTTGTCGATCACCAGCAGCTCCACGCCGAGCATGTCGGCCAGGTCCGTCAGCTCCTCGCGCCCGACGGCCGTGGACAGCACCGTGTGGTGCGGCGCGCCGGCGGTCAGCCACGACTCGGTCGAGGTGCGCAGGTCCGGCCGCGGCGACCAGACGGCGCGGGCCACGGGCAGCTTCGGCAGCGGCTGCGGCGGCGCGACGACGTCGATCTCGTTGGCCACCAGGCGGAACCTGTCGCCCATGTCGGCCAGGCCGACGACGATGCCGGGGCCGGGCGCGGCGTCGAACACCAGCCGCACCGGGTCCTCCCGCCCGCCGATGCTCAGCGGGTGGATCTCGCACGACGGCGTCCCGGCGGCGATGGACGGGCACACCTCCAGCATGTGCGCGCCGAGGATGAGCTCGTTGCCGGGCGTCAGGTCGTAGGTGTAGTCCTCCATGAACGACGTGCCGCCCGGCTTCATGGCCTTGAGGGTGCGCAGCAGGACCGAGGTCTTCCAGTCGCCCTCGCCGCCGAAGCCGTAGCCGTCGGCCATCAGGCGCTGCACGGCCAGGCCGGGGAGCTGGCGCAGGCCGCCGAGGTCCTCGAAGTTCGTGGTGAAGGCGCGGAAGCCGCCGCGCTCCAGGAAGCCGCGCAGGCCGAGCTCGATCCTGGCGGCGTACCGCAGGGACTCCTGGCGCTCGCCGAGCAGTTCGGGCGCCACCCGGTACAGCTCGGCGTACTCCTTGACCAGTGCCGACACGTCGGCGTCGGAGGCCGCGTCCACGGCCTCGACCAGCTCGTTGACGCCGTAGGTGTTGACCGAGACGCCGAAGCGCAGCTGCGCCTCGACCTTGTCGCCCTCGGTCACGGCCACGTCGCGCATGTTGTCGCCGAAGCGGGCCAGCCGCAGCGCCCGCACCTCGGCCAAGCCCCTGGCCGCGCGCGCCCACGCCTCGACGCGCGCGCCGACGGCCGGGTCGCTGACGTGCCCGGCGACGGTCTTGCGCGGCACGCCGAGCCGGGTCTGCACGAACCCGAACTCGCGGTCGCCGTGCGCGGCCTGGTTGAGGTTCATGAAGTCCATGTCGATGGAGCTCCACGGCAGCTCGACGTCGGCCTGCGTGTGCAGGTGCAGCAGCGGCTTGCGCAGCGCGTCGAGACCGGCGATCCACATCTTGGCCGGGGAGAAGGTGTGCATCCAGGCGATGACGCCGGCGCACTCGTCGTCCGCGTTGGCCTCCAGCATGACGCGCCTGATCGCGGCGGCGTCGGTCAGCACCGGCCGCCACTGCACGGGCACGGGAAGCTGCTCGGCGATGCGCCGCGACTGCTCGGCCACCTGGCTCAGCGTGTCCTCGCCGTACAGTCCCTGGCTGCCGGTCAGAAACCAGATGTTCAACGCGGGCTCCTCTGTCCGTAGACGTTCTGATAACGGTCGTACAGGCGGTCGATGTGGGCCGAGCCGATGGGCAGCGGCGTGCCGAGCTGCCTGGACACGTGGACGGTGCGGGCCACGTCCTCGCACATCACGGCGGCCTTGACGGCGGCCTTGGGGTCCTTGCCGATGGTGAAGACGCCGTGGTTCTGCATGAGGACGGCCGGCGAGCGGTGGCCCTTGAGCGTCTCCACGACGCCCTGGCCGATGGAGTCGTCCCCGATCAGCGCGAACGGGCCGACCGGGATCTCGCCGCCGAACTCGTCGGCCATGGCCGTCAGCACGCACGGGATGGGCTCGCCGCGGGCCGCCCACGCCGAGGCGTAGGTCGAGTGGGTGTGCACGACGCCGCCCACCTCGGGCATCTCGCGGTAGACGTAGGCGTGCGCGGCGGTGTCGCTGGAGGGCGCGTGGGCCCCCTCGACGAGGTTGCCGTCGAGGTCGCAGACGACCATGTTCTCCGGGGTCAGCTCGTCGTAGGAGACCCCGGACGGCTTGATGACGAACAGGTCCTCGCCCGGGACGCGGCCCGAGACGTTGCCCGCGGTCCAGACGACCAGGCCGTAGTGCACCAGCTCGGCGTGCAGCCCGGCGACGGTCGCTCTCATTTCCTCGTGGTTCACTTGGCGGCCTCGTTCCTGATCGCGCGGAGGGTGTGCAGCATGCGCCCGTCCCCGAAGTGGTCGTGCAGGTCGCGGTACTGGGCGTACAGGCGGTCGTAGGCGTCGGCGCGGGCCTCGTCCGGCACGTACGCCGCCCGCGTGCGCTTGCCCATCGCCGCGGCGGCCTCCTCGATGCCCGGGTAGGCGCCGGCGGCGACGGCCGCGTGCACGGCCGAGCCGAGCGCGGGGCCCTGGTCGGAGCCGATGACCGACAGCGGGCGGCGCAGCACGTCGGCGTAGACCTGCATGAGGAAGCGGTTCTTCAGCAGCCCGCCGGCGACCACGAACTCCTCCACGGGCACGCCGGACTTCTCGAACGTCTCGACGATCATGCGGGCGCCGTACGCGGTGGACTCGATGAGCGCGCGGTAGACGTCCTCGGGCCTGGTGGCGAGGGTCTGGCCGACGATCACGCCGGACAGGTCGTGGTCCACGAGCACCGAACGGTTGCCGCCGAACCAGTCGAGCGCGACCAGCCCGTGCGCGCCGACGGCCTGGCGCTCGGCCAGCTCGGTCAGGCGCTCGTGGCCGTCGGTGCCGAAGGTGTCGACGTACCAGGCGAAGATGTCGCCCACGGCGGACTGGCCGGCCTCGTAGCCCCACAGGCCGGGCACGATGCCGTCCCGGACGACACCGCACATCCCGGGCACCTCGGCCAGCCGGTCGCTGGGCATGATGTGGCAGGTGGAGGTGCCCATGATGGCCACCATCTGGCCGGGGCGCACGGCGTCCGCGGCGGCGGCGGTGACGTGGGCGTCCACGTTGCCGACGGCCACGGCGATGCCCTCGGGCAGGCCGGTCCATCCGGCCGCCCGCGCCGTCAGCACGCCGGCCAGGCCGCCGAGGGGAGCCAGGATGACGCCGCCGACGTCGTCGCCGACCACGCCGGTCGCCAGTTTGCCGGCGAAGCCGGAGAAGCCCGGGTTGAGCGCGGCGAGGAAGTCCTCGGAGGGGTAGCTCCCGTCCTGGAAGACGCCCTTGTAGCCGGCGGTGCAGATGTTGCGGCTCTCGACGCCGGACAGCTGCCAGACGATCCAGTCGGCCGCCTCGATCCAGCGCTCGGCCCTGGCGTACACCTCGGGGGCCTCCTCCAGGACCTGCAGGGCCTTGGCGAACTCCCACTCCGAGGAGATCTTGCCGCCGTAGCGCGGCAGCCAGCTCTCGCCCCGCCGCGCGGCCAGCTCGTTGATGCGGTCGGCGTGCGGCTGGGCGGCGTGGTGCTTCCACAACTTCGGCCAGGCGTGCGGCTGCTCGGGCGTCTCGAAGCACAGGGGCGTGCCGTCGGCCGTGGTCGGCAGGACGGTGCAGGCGGTGAAGTCGGTGCCGATGCCGATCACGTCCTCGGCGGCGACCCCGGCGGCGGCCAGGGCCCCGGGCACGGCCACGCGCAGCACGTCCAGCCAGTCGCGCGGCGACTGCAGCGCCCAGTCGGGGCCGAGCCGCACGCCGGTGCCGGGGAGCGTGTGCTCGATGACGCGCTCGGCGTACTCGTGGACGGCGCTGCCCAGCTCCGCGCCGTCGGCCACGCGGACGACGACCGCGCGCCCCGACAGCGTGCCGAAGTCCACTCCGACCACGAACTTGTTAGCGTTCACATTGCACTCCAGAGAGTTGTCTGTTCGCCTGCCGGCTATCGGGCCGGCGCGGTGCTGGACCTGACGACGAAGCTGGGACGCACCACCATGCGCTCGTACGCCGCCGGCCCGGCGTCGATCTGCCGCAGCAGCACCTCGATGCAGTGGCGGCCCACCACGTCGAAGTCCTGCCGGACCGTGGTGAGCGGCGGCGAGAAGAACTCGGACTCGGGGATGTCGTCGAAGCCCACGACGCTGATCCGCCCGGGGACGGGCACCCCGGCCTCGCTGAGCGCGCGCAGCACGCCCAGCGCCATCTGGTCGTTGGCGGCGAACACCGCGGTGACCCCGTCCATCCCGGCCAGGCGCCGGCCGGCCGCGTACCCGGCGCGCGGGCTCCAGTCGCCGGGCAGCGGCTCGGGCACCGGCCGGCCGGCCGCCTCCAGCGTCGAGCGCCAGCCCTCGACGCGCCCCTCGGTCTCCAGCCAGTCGGACGGCCCCGCGACGTGCCAGACCGTCTCGTGGCCCAGGTCGAGCAGGTGCTGGGTGGCGAGCCTGGCGCCCTCGACCTGGTCGATGCAGACCGCGGAGACGTCGGCGCCGTGCGCGCCCTCGACCACGACCGCCGGAACCCCGGCCGGCAGGCTCTCCAGGGCGGAGGCGGCCGAGCGCTGCGGCGCGACCACCACCACCCCGTCCACGCTCTGCTCGGCCAGGTAGTCGAGCGCGTCGCGGACGCTGGCCGCGTCGATCGACTTCAGGCTCACGATGCTGACGAAGTAACCCGCGGTCCTGGCCGCCTGCTCGATGCCGTAGACCATGCTGGCCGGGCCGTACAGGGTGGTGTCGAAGCTCACCACCCCGAGGGTGCGCGACCGCTTGGTGACCAGCGCGCGGGCGACCAGGTTGCGCCGGTAGCCCAGCCGGACGATCGCCTCCTCCACCCGGGCACGGGTGTCGGCCCGGACGTTCGGGTGGTCGTTGAGCACCCGTGAGACCGTCTGGTGCGACACGCCGGCCTCCTTGGCCACGTCGGCCATGACCGGCGGACGCGGCCTGGGGCTCGGTACCACGGGTTCTCCTTTCGCGGGGCTTGCCGGGCCTGCGGTGGTCAGCGGGAGGCGCCGGCGCGCCGCTTGGTCCACACGTCGAACGCGACGGCGGCCAGCAGCACGGCGCCCTTGACGAGCATCACCCGCTCACTGGGCGAGCCGATGAGCGACATGCCGTTGTTGATGACAGCCATGATCAGACCGCCGGTGATCGCGCCGACGACCTTGCCCACGCCGCCCTGGACGGCCGCGCCGCCGATGAAGGCCGCCGCGATGGCGTCCAGCTCGAAGCTGTTGCCCGCGGTCGGGCCCGCCTGGTTGAGGCGGCCGGCGAAGATGATGCCGGCGACGGAGGCCAGCACGCCCATGTTGACGAAGATCCAGAAGACCACCGACTTGACCTTGACGCCGGACATGACCGCCGCCTGGAGGTTGCCGCCGATGGCGTAGATCTGCCGGCCGAAGACCGTGCGGTTGGCCATCAGCGAGTACGCCAGCACCAGCGCGGCCAGCAGCACCAGCACCCACGGCAGGTTCTTGAAGCGGGCGAGCTGCACGACCAGGAACAGGATCAGCGCGGCGCCGGCCGCCATCTTCAGCGCGAACACGGCCATCGGCTCGACCGACTGGCCGTAGCCCCTGCGGGCGTTGCGGGTGCGCCACTGCGCGGCGACCATGCCGCCGATCGCGACCAGGCCGATGAGCAGGCTGAACAGGTCGGCGCCGCCCAGCGGGCCGAGGCCCACGTTGCCCAGGTAGCCGTCGGTGAAGCCGTTGGCCAGCGTACGGACCTGGTCGGGGAACGGGCCGATGCCCTGGTTGCCGAGCACCGTCATGGTGAGCGCGCGGAACAGCAGCATGCCGGCCAGCGTGACGATGAAGGCCGGGATGCCGAAGTAGGCGATCCAGTACCCCTGCCAGGCCCCGATCAGGGCGCCGGCGGCGACCGTGATCAGCAGGGCCAGCGGCCACGGCAGGCCCATGTTCACCATGAGCACGGCGGCCAGCGCTCCGGTGACCGCCACCACCGAGCCGACCGACAGGTCGATGTGCCCGGCGATGATGACCAGGATCATCCCGATCGCCAGGATCAGGACGTAGGAGTTCTGGACGATGATGTTGGAGATGTTCTGCGGCTGGAGCAACGCGCCGTCGGTGAGCACCGAGAACAGCACGATGATCAGCGCGAAGGCGATGTAGATGCCGCTCGAACGCAGGTTCAGCGACATGCCGCCCAGCGACACCCGGCCGGGCCGCCGCGGCGCTCCCCCGTCGCCTCCCGCGCCGACCTGCACGTCGGCGGGCGTGATGCTGCTCATCGGAGCTACTCCTGTCCCTTGGTCATGAGATGCATGAGGCTTTCCTGGGTGGCCTCCCGGCGGGGGACCTCGCCGGTGACGCGACCTTCGGAGAGCGTGTAGATGCGGTCGCACAGGCCGAGCAGCTCAGGCAACTCACTGGAGATCACCAGCACGGCCTTGCCCTGGTCGGCGAGGCGGTTGATGATCGTGTAAATCTCGTACTTGGCGCCGACGTCGATGCCGCGGGTGGGCTCGTCGAGAATGAGCACGTCAGGCTGCGTCAGGATCCACTTGGAGAGCACGACCTTCTGCTGGTTGCCGCCGCTCAGCTTGCCGACGACGCTGTTGACGCTGGGCGCCTTGATGTTCATGCTCCGGTGGAACTCCTCGGCGACCTTGTACTCCTCGTTCTCGTTCACCCAGCCGCGCCGGGCCAGGCCCTTGAGCCCGGCCGCGCTGATGTTGCGCTTGATGTCCTCGATGAGGTTGAGGCCGTACCGCTTGCGGTCCTCGGTGGCGTAGGCCAGGCCGTGGCGGATCGCGTCCTGCACGTTGCGGATCTCGATCGGCTTGCCGTCCTTGAAGACCTTGCCGGAGATGTGCACGCCGTAGGTGCGGCCGAACAGGCTCATCGCCAGCTCGGTGCGCCCGGCGCCCATCAGGCCGGCCAGGCCGACGATCTCGCCCCTGCGCAGGGTGAGCGAGGCGCCGTCCACGACCTTGCGGCCGGGCTGGCTCGGGCTGTGCACCGTCCAGTCCTCGATCCGCAGGACCTCCTCGCCGATCGTCGACTCGTGCGGCGGGAAGCGGTTGTCCAGCGCGCGGCCGACCATGCCGGAGATGATCCGGTCCTCGGTGACGTGGTCGGTGGCCATGTCCAGGGTCTCGATCGTGCGACCGTCGCGGATGATCGTGACGGAGTCGGCGATCGCGGTCACCTCGTTGAGCTTGTGCGAGATGATCACGCAGGTGATGCCCTCGTCCCGCAGGCCGCGCAGCAGGTCGAGCAGGTGGGCCGAGTCGTCGTCGTTGAGGGCGGCGGTCGGCTCGTCGAGGATGAGCAGCTTCACCTCCTTCGACAGCGCCTTGGCGATCTCGACGAGCTGCTGCTTGCCGACGCCGAGGTCGGAGACCGTGGTGGTGGGGTTCTCCTGGAGGCCGACGCGGCGCATCAGCTCGGCGGCCTCGTAGTTGGTGCGGTTCCAGTCGATGAAGCCGCGCCTGGCGCGCTCGTTGCCGAGGAAGATGTTCTCCGCGATCGACAGTTGCGGGCTGAGCGCCAGCTCCTGGTGGATGATGACGATCCCGGCGTGCTCGCTGTCGCGGATGCCGGCGAACTCGCAGCGCGCGCCCTCGAAGGTGATCTCGCCCTCGTAGTCGCCGTGCGGGTAGACCCCGGACAGCACCTTCATCAGCGTCGACTTGCCGGCGCCGTTCTCGCCGCAGATGGCGTGGATCTCGCCGCGCCGGACGGCCAGGTTGACGTCCTGCAGCGCCTTGACACCGGGGAACGTCTTGGTGATCCCGCTCATCCGCAAGATGTGCTCGGTCATATGCCCCTCGCTCAGGTGTGGGAAGTGCCCCCGGGGGACCGCGGTCCCCCGGGGCGGGCCCTTACTTGAGCTGGTCCTCGGTGTAGTAGTTGCCGCCGACGATGATCTCCTTGTAGTTGCTCTTGTCCACGATCACCGGGTCGAGCAGGTAGGAGGGGACGACCTTGTTGCCGTTGTCGTAGTCCTTGGTGTTGTTCACCTCGGGCTTGCCGCCCTTGAGGACCGCGTCGGCCATCTTCACCGTCTGCTCGGCGAGCTTGCGGGTGTCCTTGAAGATGGTGGAGTACTGCTCGCCGGCGATGATCGACTTGACCGAGGCGAGCTCGGCGTCCTGACCGGTCACGACGGGGTAGGGCTGGCCGCTGGTGCCGTAGCCGGAGCTCTTGAGCGCCGACAGGATGCCGATGGACAGGCCGTCGTAGGGGGACAGCACGCCGTCCACCTTGGTGCCGCCGGTGTAGGTCTTGGTGAGGATGTCCTCCATGCGCTTCTGGGCCGTGGCCGGGTCCCAGCGCAGGATGGCGGCGGTCTTGAAGTCCTTCTGGCCGCTCTTGACCAGCAGGGTGCCGTCGTCGATCTTCGGCTGGAGCACCGACATGGCGCCGTTCCAGAAGAACGTGGCGTTGTTGTCGTCGGGCGAGCCGCCGAACAGCTCGACGTTGAACGGGCCCTTCTTGCCGTCGTCCACGCCGAGGCCCTTGAGCAGCGAGGTGGCCTGCTGCACGCCGACCTTGAAGTTGTCGAAGGTGGCGTAGTAGTCGACGTTGGGGCTGTTGCGGATCAGGCGGTCGTAGGAGATGACCGGGATCTTGGCGTCGGCGGCCTGCTGGAGCTGCGAGGTGATCGCGGTGCCGTCGATCGAGGCGATGATCAGGAGCTTGGCGCCCTTGGTGATCTGGTTCTCGATCTGGTTGGCCTGCGTCGGGATGTCGTTCTCCGCGTACTGCAGGTCGACCTTGTAGCCCAGCTGTTCGAGCTGCTGCTTGACGTTGTCGCCGTCGTGGATCCACCGCTCGGACGACTTGGTGGGCATCGTGACGCCGATCAGGGCGCCCGCGCCGCCGGCGGCGGCCGACGTGGAGGCGTCGGCGTCGACCGTCTTCTGGCTGGAGCCGCAGGCCGTCATGGTCGCGGCGAGCGCGATGGCGGACACCACGCCCCCGATACGTCCCAACCTCATGTGGCACTCCTTGCAATGGGGGTTGCGGCAGCGGGAATGTGAGCGTTAACTGCCGATCTTGCAGAGGACTCAGTCACAGAACGTGCCGAATCAGAACAAAGTTCTCGCTTCGTTCCCGCCGATTGTTATCGCTAACAAAGACGATGTCAACGGTTGAGGATAACCTGACGGAAACCTTTAGGTAACTTTCGCGGCAGACTCCTCGCAGGTCAGCGCCTTGGACGCGCGCTGAAGACCCGTTGCAGCACGATGAAGACGAAGAGCAGCAGGCCGATGAAGATCTTGGTCCACCAGGAGCTGAGCGTGCCCTCGAAGCTGATGATCGTCTGGATCAGGCCGAGCACCAGCACGCCGAGCACCGTGCCGAGCAGGAAGCCGCTGCCGCCCGTGAGCAGCGTGCCGCCGATCACCACGGCGGCGATGGCGTCCAGCTCCATGCCGACGGCGTGCAGGCCGTAGCCCGAGAGCATGTAGAACGACAGCAGCACGCCGCCGAGCGCCGAGCAGAAGCCGCTCACCGTGTAGACCGTGATCTTCGTCCGGCCCACCGGCAGGCCCATGAGCAGCGCCGACTGCTCGCTGCCGCCCGTCGCGTACACCGCCCGCCCGAGCCGGGTGTAGTGCAGCACGTACGCCGCCACCAGCACGACCCCCACCGCGATGAGCACGCTCGGCGAGATCCACAGATCGGCGAACAGGTCGATCCTGGTCTGCGCGAACGCCGTGAACGTCGGGTCCTCGATCGGGATCGAGTCCGTGCCGATCGTGTAGCACAGCCCCCGGGCCAGGAACATCCCGGCCAGCGTCACGATGAACGGCTGGATGTCGAAGGCGTGCACGATGTACCCCATCACCAGCCCGAGCCCGGACCCGACGGCCAGCACCAGCGGCACCACCACGTACGGCGGCCACCCCGGCCCCGACATCAGCGACGCCGAGATCATCGTGGACAGCGCCACCACCGACCCCACCGACAGGTCGATGCCCCCGGCCAGGATCACGAACGTCATCCCCACCGCCACCACCAGCAGGAACGCGTTGTCGATGAAGACGTTGAGCACCACCTGCCCGCTGGCGAACCCCTCGTACCGGAGGCCGCCCACGACGAACATCGCCACGAACAGGCACGCCGTCACCAGCACGGGCAGGTGGCGGGCCGGCAACGCGACCCGGCCCACGGTCATGGTCGTCACAGGGTCACCCGCACTTTCTCCTCGGGGGCCGGGCTGGGCGGCGCGCTGCCGCCGCGCCGGCGCAGCGCCTTCGCGCGGAACGACGGCGACTGCACGAGACAGACCGCCGTCACGACCAGCGCCTTGAACAGCAGGGTCGTCTCGGGCGGCACGCCGATGGAGTAGATCGTCGTGGTGAGCGTCTGGATGACGAGCGCGCCGGCCACGGTCCCGCCCAGCGAGAACCGGCCGCCCGACAACGAGGTGCCGCCGATCACCACGGCCAGGATCGCGTCCAGCTCGATCCACAGGCCGGCGTTGTTGCCGTCGGCGCTGGAGACGTTCGAGCTGATCAGGATCCCGGCGATGCCCGCGCACAGGGCGGCGAAGGCGTAGACCATGATGACGATCCCGCGCGACCTGATGCCCGCGAGCCGGCTGGCCTCGGCGTTCCCGCCGACCGACTCGATCAGCAGGCCCAGCGCCAGCCGCCGGGTCAGGAACGCGGTGACCGCCAGCACGACCGGCACCAGCAGCACCCCGAACGGCACCGCCAGCAGATACCCCCCGCCGATCAGCTTGTACGACGGGCTGTTGACCGTGATGATCTGCCCGTCGGTGATGAGCTGGGCCAGGCCGCGCCCGGCCACCATGAGGATCAGCGTGGCGATGATCGGCTGGATGCCCGCCTGCGCGACCAGGAACCCGTTCCAGGCGCCGAGCAGCAGGCACAGTCCGAGCGCGAGCGCCACGGCGGCCAGCACGCCGGCGTCCTCGCTGATCCGCAGGCAGGCCAGCGCGCCCGAGATCGCCACCACCGAGCCCACCGACAGGTCGATGCCGCCGGTCGCGATGACCAGCGTCATGCCCAGCGAGACCAGGATCAGCGGCGCGCCGAAGCGCAGGATGTCGATCAGGCTCCCGTACAGGTGGCCGTCCCTGACCTGGACGGACAGGAAGCTGGGGGTGAAGAACACGTTCAGGGCCAGCAGCAGCGCGAGCACCGCCACGGGCCACAACAGCCGCCGCATCAGGGCCGCCCTCCGCTCGCGATCGTCTCCATGAGCACGTCCATGGTGAGCGCTTCGTCGTTGGGCAGCTCGGCCACCAGCCGCCGGTCGCGCAGCACCTCGACCTTGTGGCTGAGCCGCAGCACCTCCTCCAGCTCGGCGGAGATGAACAACACCGCCATGCCGCCGTCGGACAGCTCGGCGACCAGGCGCTGGATCTCGGTCTTGGCGCCGACGTCGATGCCGCGGGTCGGCTCGTCGAGGATGAGCAGCCGGGGCTCCAGGATGAGCCAGCGCGCCAGCAGCACCTTCTGCTGGTTGCCGCCGCTCAGGTTCCGCACCAGGTGCTCGGGGTTGGGCGGGCTGATCCGCAGGGCCTTGACGTACCGGGTGACCAGCTCGTCCTGCTGCTCGCGCGGCACCGGCCTGGTCCAGCCCCGGGTGGCCTGGAGCGCCAGGATGATGTTCTCGCGCACGGTGAGGTCGGGGATCAGGCCGTCCTCCTTGCGGTTCTCCGAGCAGAAGGCGATCTTGTGGTTCATCGCCGCGCGCGGGGTGCGCAGCGCGGCGGGCGCGCCGCCGACGGACAACTCGCCGCCGCTCGCGTGGTCGGCGCCGAACAGCAGCCGCGCGACCTCGGTACGCCCCGACCCCAGCAGCCCGGCCAGCCCCACGACCTCGCCCTCGTGGATGGTGAGCGAGAACGGCTCGACGGCCCCGGCCCGGCCCAGCCCGCGCGCCTCGACCAGCGGGCGGTCGAAGACCCTGGCCTCGCCGTGCAGGCGGTCGAGCGCGGCCAGCTCCTGGCCGATCATCTTGGCGACCAGGTCGAGCTGGGGCAGCTCGCGGGTCAGGTACTCGCCGACGAGCCGTCCGTTGCGGAGGATCGTCATACGGTCCGAAATTTCGTAGATCTGGTCGAGAAAGTGGGAGACGAAGAGGATGGCGATGCCCTCCTCCTTGAGCCGCCGCATCACCCGGAAGAGCTGCCGCACCTCGTCGGCGTCCAGGCTGGAGGTGGGCTCGTCCAGGATCAGCACCCGGGCCTCGATGTCGACCGCCCGCGCGATGGCCACCATCTGCTGCACCGCCGGCGAGTACGCCGACAGCGGCGCCGAGACGTCGATGCTCAGGTCCAGCCCGCTCAGCAGCTCGCCGGCCCTGGCCCGCACGCGTTTCCAGTCGATGCGCCCGAACCTGCGCGGCTCGCGGCCGATGAAGATGTTCTCGGCCACCGACAGGTTCGCGCAGAGGTTGACCTCCTGGTAGACGGTGCTGATGCCGCCCCGCTGCGCCTCGGCCGGGCCAGCGAAGGCGACGGGCCGCCCGCCCAGCTCGATCGTGCCCGTGTCGGCGGCATGCACGCCGGTGAGCACCTTGATCAGGGTGGACTTGCCGGCGCCGTTCTCGCCCATGAGCGCGTGCACCTCGCCGGGCAGCAGCCGCAGGTCCACGCCGTCCAGGGCCTTGACCCCGGGAAACTGTTTGCCGATCCCGTTCATCGTCAGGACCGGCACGGGTGCGGCCATGCGCCTCCCCTTCCGCCTGAAGGGGCCGGGCCACCGGGCCCGGCCCGCGCGATCAGTACTGACGGCTGGACAGGACCTGCTTGGCCTGCTCCTGCGTGAACGTGGTCTCCTCGGTCACCACGCGGGCCGGCACCTGCTCGCCCTTGACGACCTTCTTGGCCAGGTCCATGAGCTGCGGGCCGAGCAGCGGCGAGCACTCGACGATGTAGTTGATCTTTCCGTCGGCCAGGGCCTGCATGCCGTCCTTGACGGCGTCGACCGTGATGATCTTGATGTCCTTGCCGGGCACCTTGCCCGCGCCCTCGATGGCCTCGATCGCGCCCAGGCCCATGTCGTCGTTGTGGGCGTACAGCACGTCGATGTCCGGGTTGGACTTCAGGAAGGCCTCCATGACCTCCTTGCCCTTGGCCCTGGTGAAGTCGCCGGTCTGCGAGGCGATCACCCTGAACTTCGGGTCGGCGCCGATGACCTGGGCGAACCCGGCCTTGCGGTCGTTGGCGGGGGCCGAGCCGGTGGTGCCCTGGAGCTCGACGATGTTCACCGGGTCCTTGGCGTCCTTGTACTCCTGCACCAGCCACTGGCCGGCCTTCTTGCCCTCCTCGACGAAATCGGAGCCGAGGAAGGTCTTGTACAGGGAGGTGTCCTTGGAGTCGACGGCGCGGTCGGTCAGGATGACCGGGATCTTCGCGTCCTTGGCCTCCTTGAGCACCGTGTCCCAGCCGGACTCCACCACCGGCGAGAAGGCGATGACGTCCACCTTCTGCTGGATGTAGGAGCGGATGGCCTTGATCTGGTTCTCCTGCTTCTGCTGGGCGTCGGAGAACTTGAGCGTCACACCCGCGTTCTTGGCCGAGTCCTGCACGGACTTGGTGTTCGCGGTGCGCCAGCCGCTCTCCGCGCCGACCTGGGCGAAGCCCATGGTGATCGAGCCGTCGCCGCCGCCGCTGCCGCCGCTGCCGCCACTGCCTCCGCCGCAGCTCGCCACCGACATCGCGGTGAGCCCGGCGAGCACCAACGCCGAGATCCTTCTGAACACGTGGGGGGTTCCCTTCTCATGTGAGCGCTAACAACCGAAACCGGCTGCCGGCGCCTTCCTGCCTCGGGGGCCTGCGCGGTCCCGTCGGGCCGTGCCCGTCTCGCGTACCGGCGACCGCGGGGTGCCAGGAGACGGGCCGCCACCTCGCCTCCTCGGCCGCGACCGAGGGGAGACGACCCCGGACCGATCCCGCGACCGCTCCTTTCCTGGCTTGGCCACGACTGTGAACGTTAACAAGCACATCCGTCAAGAGCCCGCCACATCACGGTCACGTCACGCCGGACACCCCTTGACTCCAGGGGTGTTCCCTCCCTAACGTGACGCCGATCACCTTTGTTAGCGGCCACTTCGACTGGTAGCGCTAACAGTCCCCTCGTCCGAGGAGCACCCCCGTGAAGCGAACCGTCCCCGCGCCGGGAGGCCCGCGGCCTCCCGGCCCGCCGCCGTCCGCCCTCAGACCGGTACGACGCGGTGGTGGGTGGTGATCCGGCCGTCGTCGTCCAGCACGTGGAAGACGAGCCCCGGCGGGAGCTCGTAGTCGGCGCAGCCGGCCAGCGTGGTCGCGCCCTCCCAGGGCAGCCGCAGCGTGGACACCACGCCGGGCGCGGCGAGCAGCGGGCGGCCGGCGAAGGTGGTGGCCGCCGCGGTGTGCGCGTGGCCGACCAGCACGGCCGTCACGTGCGGATGCCCGGCCAGCAGGGCGGCGAGGCGTTCCGGGGCCTGGAGCATGATCGTGTCGACCGGCGAGTGCAGCGTCGCGGGCGGGTGGTGGAAGGCCACGAACAGCGGCAGGCCGCGTTCCGCGCCGAGCACGCCGTCGAGCCAGGACAGCGTCTCGTCGTCCAGGTGACCGTCGGCCCGGCCCGGGACGGAGGAGTCGCACAACACGTAGACGGCTCCGCCGGTGCGGTGGACCCGGTTGACCGGCCCGGACGCGGCCGGCTCCCCGAGCAGCACCCGCCGGAACCCCTCCCGGACGTCGTGGTTGCCGGGGCACACGAGGACCGGGTGGCGCGAGGTCAGCAGCTTGCGCGCCTGCTCGTACTCCTCGGGCAGACCGTGGTCGGCGATGTCGCCGGTGACGAGCACCGCGTCGAGGTCGTACGGGAGGGCGTCCAGATAGCGCATGACGGCGTCGGCGCGCTCGACGGACCGGTCCGAGCCGCCGAGGTGGATGTCGCTGAGATGGGCGATCACGAGCATGGGCAGGACTTCCTTTCGAGGTACGCCCTCGACGGTAACCGCCCACCGGACCATCCGTAAGATCCGGTTTCGTGGTGAAAAATTGGACCAGTTCCGGAGTGGACCTGCATCTGGAGCTCGATCCCGCACTCGGGCGGCGGCGGGCCGTCGAGGACGCGCTGCGCGCCGCCGTACGCGACGGGCGGTTGCCGCCCGGCACCCGCCTGCCCTCGACCAGGGCGCTCGCGGCCGGGCTGGGCCTGGCCCGCGGCACGGTGGGCGCCGCCTACGACCAGCTCGCCGAGGAGGGCTACCTCACCACCCGCCCGGGTTCGGGCACCGAGGTCGCCGACGCCCTCCCACCCGCCCCCGCGCCGATCGGCTCCCCTTCCGCCGCCCGGCCGTCGCAGCCGGTGCACGACCTTCGTCCCGGGCAGCCGGACGTGTCGGCCTACCCCGCGCGCGCCTGGCTGCGGGCCACCCGCCACGTGCTCGCCGCGGCCCCCGCCGACGTCTTCGGCCCCTGCGACCCCCGCGGCCGGATCGAGCTGCGCACCGCGCTGGCCGGCTACCTCGGCAGGACCCGCGGCGTGCGCACCGCCCCCGACCGGATCGTCGTCACCACGGGCTTCGTCCAGTCGCTCAACCTGCTGGCGCAGGTGCTCGGCGCGGGCCCGATCGCCATGGAGGACCCGGGCCACGACTTCTACCGCGAGGTCCTGCGGCGCGCCGGCCGCACGATCGTCCCCCTCGCGGTGGACGGGCAGGGCGCCCGTACCGGCGACCTCACGTCCGGGGTGGCCGCCGCCGTGCTGACCCCGGCGCACCAGTACCCGACCGGCGTCCCCCTGGCCCCGGCGCGCCGCCGCCTGCTGCGCGAGTGGGGCGGCCCGGTCATCGAGGACGACTACGACGGCGAGTTCCGCTACGACCGCCGTCCCGTGGGCGCCCTCCAGGGCATGGCCCCCGACCAGGTCGTCTACTGCGGCACCACCTCCGAGTCGCTCTCCCCGGCGCTGCGCCTGGGCTGGATGGCGCTTCCGCCCGCCCTGGTGGGCCCGGTCGCCGAGGCCAAGCTGCACGCCGACGCCCACACCGGGGTGCTGGGCCAGCTCGTCCTGGCCCGGCTGATCGACGACCACGACTACGACCGGCACGTGCGCGCCGCGCGGCTACGCTACCGCCGCCGCCGCGAGCTGCTGCTGTCGCGGCTCGGCCCGGGACCGGCCGCCCCGCTGCCCGGCGCGCGCCTGCCCGGCGTGGCCGCCGGCCTGCGCGCGCTGCTGCTGCTCCCGCCGTCCGGGCCGGCCGAGTCCGTCGTGCTCGCGGCCTGCGAGCGGCGCGGCATCGCCCTGCGCGGCCTGAGCCCGCTGCGCCAGACGCCCGGCCCCGGCGGCCTGCTGATCGGGTACGCCGCCCCCTCCGAACGCGCCTTCCCCGCCGCCCTGGACGCCCTCGCCGACGCCCTGACCTGGGCATCCGCCGCAGGAAGCGCCGCCGGCAGCGAAACCCCGATATTTCCGGCCTTCTCGGGTAGTTGATCGGCTCTCACCGACCTCGACGGAGGAGTCCGATGAGCTGGAGCTACCGCAAGACGATCAAGCTCGGCCCGGTCCGGCTGAACCTGTCCCGCGGCGGCGTTGGACACAGCTGGGGCAACCGGCTGTTCAGGGTGACGCGTACCGCCGACGGCCGCCGTACGCTGTCGGTCAATCTGCCCGGCGGCTTCCACTGGCGCAAGACACTCAGCGGGCGCTGACCCCCGCCGGAACGACGGGCCGGAGGCGCGCGGCCTCCGGCCCGTTCCCGTCTTCCCGGGACGCCGCCCAAATGATGATCTGTAAGCATGAACGCCCATATGAGCCCGGAGGAGTTCCGCCGCCACGGCCGGCAGGTCGTCGACTGGATCGCGGACTACATGGCCGGCATCGAGTCCCGTCCGGTGATGTCACGGGCCGAGCCCGGGGACGTCCGCCGCGCGTTGCCCGCCGAGCCGCCCGAGCACGGCGAGCCGTTCGAGGCCGTCCTGGACGACCTGAACACCATCCTGCTGCCCGGCATCACCCACTGGCAGCACCCCGCCTTCTTCGCCTACTACCCCTCCAACGCCAGCGGCCCCGCCATCCTCGGCGACCTGCTCTCCAGCGGCCTCGGCGTGCAGGGCATGTTGTGGGTCACCAGCCCCGCCTGCACCGAGCTGGAGACCGTGGTGGTGGACTGGCTGGCGAGCCTGCTCGGCCTGCCCGCGCACTTCAGGACCGACGCGCGCGGCGGCGGCGTGATCCAGGACTCGGCGTCCAGCGCCTGCCTGGTCGCGCTGCTCGCCGCCCTGCACCGGGCGAGCGACGGCCGGGTCACGCGTACGGGCGTCGCCGAGCGGTACACGATCTACGTCTCCTCGCAGACGCACTCCTCGCTGGAGAAGGCCGCCCGCGTCGCCGGCCTCGGCTCCGACGGCGTACGGGTGGTGGACGTGCACCCCCGTACGCTGGCCATGGACCCGGGACGGCTGCGCGAGCTGATCGCGGCCGACAAGGCCGCCGGCGCGGTCCCCGCGATGGTCTGCGCCACCGTCGGCACCACCTCGTCGGCCGCCGTCGACCCGGTGCCGGAGATCGGCGAGGTGTGCCGCGAGCACGACGTGTGGCTGCACGTGGACGCCGCCTACGCCGGGGTCGCCGCCGTCTGCCCCGAGTTCCGCGGGCTCAACGACGGCGTGGCGGAGTACGCCGACACCTACTCCACCAACCCACACAAATGGCTGCTGACCAACTTCGACTGCACCGTCCTGTGGACGGCCGACCGCGCCCCCTTGCTCGGCGCGTTGTCGATCCTGCCGGAGTACCTGCGCAACGCGGCGACGACGGCCGGCTCGGTGGTCGACTACCGCGACTGGCAGATCCCGCTGGGCCGCCGGTTCAGGGCGCTGAAACTGTGGTCGGTGATCCGCTGGTACGGCGCCGAGGGTCTGCGCGCCCACATCCGTAAGGGCGTCTCCCTGGCCCAGCACCTGGCCGCCCTGATCGCCGCCGACCCGGCCTTCGAGCTGCACGAGCCGCACCCGCTCGGCCTGGTCTGCTTCCGTCCCCGCTGGCCCGGCCTGCCGCCCGCCGACGCCGACGCCGCCACGCTGCGCCTGATGGAGACCCTGAACGCCGGTGGCTCCCTCTACCTGACCCACACCGCGATAGGCGGCCGGATCGTGCTCCGCATGGCCGTCGGCGGCCCCGCCACCGAACTCCGCCACGTGGACCGGGCCTGGGCCGACATCCGCCAGGGACACGCCGCCCTGGCTCAGCAGACAGCCCGGGAGACCGCTCGCGACGACTAGACCGGCAGCCCCGCCTGGGCGGCCAGCGTGCCGAGGACCCTGGCGAGCACGGCACAGTCCCGCGGGCCGAGCCCGCCGGTCAGCTCGGCGTCGAGCTCCAGCGTCACCTCCAGGCACCGGCCCAGCAGCGCGCGCCCCTCGCCGGTGAGGTCGAGCAGCTGACGCCGCCGGTCGCCGGGGTCGCGCACCCGGGAGATCGCGCCGAGCCGTTCGAGGTGGTCGGCCAGCGTCACCACCAGGCTCGGCGCCACGCCCATGGTCTTGGCGACGTCGAGCTGCGAGGCCGCGCCGCGCGCCTCCAGCAGGGTCATCAGCCCGACGTGCTTGGGCTTGAGGTCGAGCGGGACGAGCGCGGCCGTGAACCGCTCGGTCAGGATCGCCCCGAGCGTCCCGATCCTGAAGGCCATCGTCCCCGCCACCGACACCGGCTTGACTTCGTCCACCCGCACAATGGTAGTGCCGATACATCATTCAGAGCATGAACGATTCAAGCCTGTCGCGCCGAGGACGGCGCGCGCCCGCTCAGGGGCGGCGGTTCAGGCCGTGCTCGTAGGCCCAGATGACCGCCTGGACCCGGTCGCGCAGCCCCAGCTTGGCCAGGACGCGGCCGACGTGGGTCTTGACGGTGCCCTCGGACAGGAACAGCGCGCCTGCGATCTCGGCGTTCGTCTCGCCCCAGGCGATGTGCCGCAACACCTCCCGCTCCCGTTCGGTCAGCGGGTCGGGCCCGGCGTCCGGCAGGTGCGGCGCGACGTGGTCGAGCAGGCGGCGGGTGGTCGAGGGGGCGATCACCGCGTCCCCCCGGTGGACGGTCCGCACCGCGGCCAGCAACTCCTCGGCGGGGGCGTCCTTGAGCAGGAAGCCCGACGCGCCGGCCCGCAGCGCGGCGAAGGCGTACTCGTCCAGGTCGAAGGTGGTCAGGACGATCACCTTGGGCGCGCCGGGGGTCGCCAGCAGGCGCCGGGTCGCCTCGACGCCGTCCATGCGCGGCATGCGGACGTCCATGAGCACCACGTCCGCCGTCACCGCGCGCAGCCCGGCCAGCGCCTCCACCCCGTCGCCGGCCTCCCCCACCACGCGCATGTCGTCCTGGGCGTCGATCACCATCACCGTGCCGGTACGCACCAGCCGCTGGTCGTCCACGACGTACACGCCGATGGTCATGCCGGGTACGGAAGGCGGGCCTCGACGACGAACCCGCCTTCCTCCTCCGTCCGGACGTCCAGGGTCCCGCCCAGCGCGGTCACCCGCTCGCGCATGCCCGCCAGCCCGTTCCCCGGCCCGTCACCGCACGTCGCGGCGGAGGCGGTGCCGCCCGCGTCGCCGGCGGTGATGCGCAGGGCGTCGTCCGTCCAGTCCAGCCGGAGGGTGCTGCGCGCGCCCGCGCCCGCGTGCTTGAGCGTGTTCGTCAGCGCCTCCTGCACCACGCGGTAGGCGACGAGATCGGCCCCCGGCCCGAGGGGACGCGGCCTGCCGCGCACGATCTCCTCGACGGGCAGCCCGGCGTCCCGGGTCCGCGCCACCAGGTCCGGCAGGCCGGTCAGTCCGGGCGGCGGCCCGTCACCGGGCGTGGCGCGCAGCACGCCGACGGCGGCCCGCATGTCGGTGAGGGCCGCGCGTCCCGTCTCCTCGATGGCGGCCAGGATCTCGGCCGCCCGCGCGGGCGCGAACCGGCCGCCCCTGGCCTGGGCGACGATGACGGCCAGCGCGTGGGCGACCACGTCGTGCATCTCCCTGGCGATCCTGGCCCGTTCCTCGGCGGTGGCCCGCGCCGCGGCCTCGCGGGCCCGCTCCCGCAGCAGGTCGAGGTGGGCGAGCTGGGTCCGCCGGTACAGGCCGAGCCCCCACGCCGCGACCACCACCGCGGCCAGCAGCGCCAGCAGCAGCCACGGGTCCGGCCCGAGCCCGGCCGCCGCGACGCTGGAGTCGGTCGCGAACCTGGCCGCCGCCGCCCCCGCCCCCGCCAGGCCGACCACCAGCGGCGGGCGCCGCCGGGCGTGGGCGGCGCAGGAGTAGACCGCGAGCGGGAACAGCGCCGACGACGGCAGCACGAGGAACAGCCCGGTCACCGCGACCTGGACGGCGAAGGCCGCGGCGACCACGAGGAACGCCCACGTCCGCCGCCGGTACGCCACGGCCGCGTGCGCCGCCAGGCAGGCCCCCGCCAGCAGGACCGCCCGCACGCCGGGCGCCGACAACACCGCCACCGTCAGGGAGAGCGGGAACAGTGTCACCCCGGCGACCAGGGCCAGGACCACGTCGGCGCGGCGGGGCGTCATCGTGCCGTCGTGCGCTGGTAGGAGAGAGTGGCCCCGGCGACCGCGAGTCCGAACAGCAGCCAGCTCCCGTACACGACCGCGACCGCCGCCACCGTGGCCGGCTCGGACAGCGGCACGGGCCCCTGGGTGAGGCCGAGGAGCTGGGAGAACGTGCCGAGAACAGACATGGCTCCCATAGTGGTCAACATGCCGGCGCCCGTCCAACCGCCGGCCAGCACCAGCCGCCGCGGCAGCGACCGCCCCCACCTCTGCACGAGGGCCAGCGAGCCGGTCGCGCCGATGACCAGCATGATGGTCTCGCCGTACGGGAAGCCCTCGCCGTAGTCAGCGGGGCGCAACAGGGTGCCGCCCGCCGACCAGTAGAGCTTGGCCAGAGGGTAGACGAACCCGAGGGCGAACGCGGCGTACCCGAGCCAGGGCCCGCCGGGCACCCTGACGCGCGGCAGCAGCAGCGCGCCCAGCAGCGCGCAGGCCGCCAGGCTGAGCCCGCGCAGCGCCATCCCCGGCCAGTCGACCTGCGCGAACTCCCCGGCGGGGATGCCGGTGAGCGCGAAGAAGGCGCGGAAGACGTCGAGCACGAGCCCGCCCGCCGACCACAGCAGCAGCAGGACGGGCACCAGCCCCGCCGGATGCGGCCGCACCACGAAGACCGCCCCCAGCCCGGCGGCCAGGACGGTCACCCAGTGCGGCGCGAACCCCATGGTGTACGGCAGCCCCGGCAGCGGCGCGAGCGCGAGCGCCACGACGAGCGCGAGGACGGAAAGCGCCGAGATCTGCAGTCGTTGAAGTCGCATGCCCTCGACGATCGCGGCTCCACCCGGCCGCCCGCGTCTCCCCCAGGTCCGGACAGGAGGTGACCTGAGAGGTATTGACATGGCCTGGCGTAGGCACGAAAAAAGGTGACGCCCTCACGGACGCCACCTTTTTCTGCTGTGGAGCTATGGGGATTCGAACCCCAGACCTCCTCCATGCCATGGAGGCGCGCTACCAACTGCGCCATAGCCCCTTGCGATCACCAAGTGTATCGGACTTCCGGACCCCTCGCGTCACGCCGGATGCCGCGCCCCGGCGGACCGGAGGAGCCCTCCGGCCCGCCCTGGACGAGGTGGCGTCAGGCGGCGCGGCGGAACGGGATGCCCGCCTCCCTGACCAGCGCGGCCACGTCGACCCCGGCCTCGCGGAGCAGGCGGCCGGCGCCGTTCGCGCCGTCGGCGAGCAGGCCCCACAGCAGCCGTTCGCCGGTGACCGGTCGTGGCGCCGGGTCCTCGCCTTTCTGGCCGCCAGGGCCTGACACGGGCCCCGCGGTAAGGGGCCCCAGGAGTCAGGACTCGCTAGCCGCAGGTGGTGCGCATGGTGAGGGCGGCTTCCTCCAGGGTGAAGGCGACCTCGACCGTGCCCAGCTCCGCCGTGTCGCGCACGTGCGTGCCGCCGCACGGGATCGACGCCTCGCCCTCGGGCAACGAGCAGTGCCAGGTGCGCAACGCGGTCAGCCCCGGCCCCGGCACGTCGAGCCGGACCGGCGCACGGGCCGCCACCCACGTGCCGAGCCGCTCGTTCACCCGCCCGGCCAGCTCGGTCAGGTCCAGGTCGTCGGCGGAGAAGCCCTTCTTGCGCAGCGACTTGCCGAGGCGGTATTCGTCCACGCTGCCGTGCGGGACGATGCGCGAGGAGGTGATCGCCGTCTGGTCGAAGTCGGGATGGCCGAGCCGGTCCTGCCGCACCTCCTTGCGCCACCGGTCCGCCAGCGCCGCGTTGAGCGCCAGCGCGGCCAGGTGGCAGGCGGTGTGGCCGGCCGAGAGCGCCGCCCGGTATCCGGCGTCCACCTCCAGGTCCACCTCCGCGCCGACGGGCAGCGGGGTGTCGGTGACGTGGACGACCAGCCACTCCCAGCCCTCGGCGCCGCGCCGGACCGGGATGGACTCGCCGACGAAGATCTCACCGTCGTTCGACTGGGCCCCTGTCACGCAGTCGAGGACCGGCAGCTCGCCGATCGTCCCCCGGTCTGCGGGCTGGTCGGGCCAGGTGTGGTCGAGGGGGTGGAACGGCGTCTCGGCGGTGACGAGGCCGTGCCGGTCCCCCACCGGCACGGCCCCGACAATCGGGGAACGGCCGCTGACCCGGCCGTTGGGGAAGGTGACGACAGTGGATCTCACCTGGTCATTGTGGCAGGGCGGCGCTCGTCCTCCAGATAGCGGTCGCGGCCGGCGTACAGGCCGGTGAGGAGCTGGACGGCGATCACGCCGAAGATCAGCACGTACGTCAGCGACCAGCCGCCGGTCATCTGGTAGATCACCCCGACCAGGAGCGGGCCGGCGCCGGCGATGAGATATCCGGCGCTCTGCCCGAAGGCCGACAGCGCGGCCGTGCTCTCCGGCGTACGGGTGCGCAGCCCCAGCATGACCAGCGCCAGCGGGAACGACCCCATGCCGACCGCCACGAACACCACCCAGACCATGGCGGTCGAGGAAGGCGCGAACCACAGCCCGAGGAAGCCGATCGTGTAGAACACGACCAGCCCCACGACGACCGGCCGCTGGTCGCGGAAGCGCGCGGCGATCGTCGGCACGAGGATCGAGACCGGGATGTTCAGGGCGGTGAAGACGCCGAGCATGATCCCGGCCTGCGAGGAGGTGTATCCCCCGTCGGTGAGGATCGTGGCCAGCCACCCGAACATGATGTAGGCGATCATCGACTGGGTGCCGAAGTAGATCGCCACCATCCAGGCGAGCCTGCTGCGCAGCAGGGTCGAGATGCCCGCGTCCCGGCTGCCCGTGTCCCGCTCCGGCTCACTGCGCAGCAGCGCAAGCCACGGAATGGCGGCCACGGCGGCCAGGGCCGCCCACACGCCGAGCGCGATGTGCCAGTCCCCCGACGCGCGCTCGATCGGCACGGTCGCGGCGGCGGCCAGCATGGTGCCCGCCGCCAGGGCCGTGGTGTAGACGGTGGTCATGATCCCGGTACGCCCGGGGAAGTGACGCTTGATCAGCGTCGGGATGAGCACGTTGCCGACGGCGCCGCCGGACAGCGCGACCGCGCTGCTCAGCAGGAACACCGGGGCCGACCCGACCAGCGACCTGACCAGCATGCCCGAGCCGAGGGTGACCAGCGCGAGCAGCAGCAACCGGTGCTCGCCGATCCGGCGGGCCAGGGTCGGGGTGACCGCGCCGACGCCGGCGAAGGCCAGCACGGGCAGCGTGGTGAGCAGGCCGGTGCCGACGCTGCTCATGCCGAGCGCCCCGGCGAGCTGGTCGAGCAGCGGCCCGACGCTGGTGACGGCCGTGCGCAGGTTCAGCGCCGCCAGAACGATGCCCAGCACGAGAAGCCAGGCCAAGGGGGCGGTTCTGCCTGTTCTGCCACGGGCTTCTTGGGCTAGCACGCTCATGCTGGTCAGGTCCTCCACTCATCAAATCATGGGACGAATCACCACCTTAACAGGACCGAAATGTCCCTTTATTCCTGGACATGAGAAAGCCCCCGGGGCGGGGGCTGAGATTCTCGGGGGAGATCCGTCCTACAGGACCGGGCTCGGGCCCTCCGGGGGCTGGTTGCGCGGGATACCCGGGCCGGGGGGAGGCAGGGTGCCGCTCGGCGGGTAGTCGCCGCCGCCGACGGTACCGGGCGGGACCGGCGCGCCGCTGTCGCCGTAGGTGGAGCCGTGCTCGTGCTGGTGCTGGTGGGCGCCGGGGACGTCGCCGCGCCAGCCGCCCGTCTCGCCGCCGCGCGACTCGATGAACGACTTGAACCGTTCCATGTCGTTCCTGATGCGCAGCCGGACGATCTGCAGCGCGTCACCGACGGTCTCGATGACGCCCTCGGGGTCGTACTCCATCTGGAGGGTGACCTTGGTGGTGTCGGCGTCGATGCGGTGGAAGGTGACGACGCCCGCATGGTGCGGCGAGTCCGTGCCGCGCCAGGCGACGCGCTCGTCGGGGTGCTGCTCGGTGATCTCGGCCTGGAACTCGCGGCGGACCCCGGCGATCTCGACCACCCACTCGGTGAGCGTGTCGGAGATCTGCTTGACGGACTCCACGCCCTCCATGAACTCGGGGAAGCTCTCGAACTGGGTCCACTGGTTGTAGGCCACGCGGATCGGGACGTTGACGTCTACTGAGTGCTCGATCGTGCTCATGGGGTCTGTCCCTGCCCGCGCACGCCCGGCGTTAACGCCTGCGCAGCAGCCAGTAGAGACCCACGAAGGGCAGCACCAGCGGGACGAACAGGTAACCCTTGCCGTACGACGACCACACCGTGGCGTCGGGGAAAGCCGCCGGGTCGGCCACGCTCGCGGTGCCGATCAGCAGCACGCCGGCCAGCTCGATGACGAGCGCGCCGAGCGCGAGGCGGCGGGCGCCGCGCACGAGGGCGACGGTGAGCACGACGTAGACCAGCGCGGCGAAGGCCGACAGCGCGTAGGCCAGCGGCGCCTCGTCGAACCGGGTGGCGATCTGCACCGCCGCCCGCGCCCCGGCCGCCAGCGAGAACAGCCCGTAGACGGCGACCAGCGCGCGCCCGGGGCCGGTGCCGATCGGGGCGCTCACGCCACGCCCTGCCAGATCTGCAGCAGCCGCGCGTTCATCACCGCGATCGCGAACCCGGCCACGACCAGGATCGCCGTGCCCCACCGGCTGCGCTCGGCCAGCGCGAGGAACACCCCGGCGGGCGGGATGAGCACCTGACCGCCGATGTACCCGAACAGCGTGGCCTTCTCCGGCGGCCCCTCGCCGCCGCTCACCGCCGCGATCACGAATCCGGCCTGCACCAGAATGGCCACCTCCAGCACGGCGAAGCCGATCAGCAGGACCATGCCCATGGGGCGGTCGCGGACGGCGACGACCAGGCTCGCCAGCATGAGCAGCAGTGAGCCGACGATGACGATCGTGGCGACGGTGGTGTTCATCGGGACACAGGTTAGCGCCCGTGCAGGTCGCCCCCGCCGCCGTCCCGCTGGTGCCGATCGCGCTCATAGGATCGGGGACGTGCAGAGAATCCTCGTCAGCGCCTGCCTGATGGGCCGCCGGGTCCGCTACGACGGCGGCGCGAAGACCAGCGCCGACGCCCTGCTCGCGAGCTGGCGGGCGGAGGGCCGGCTGGTGGTCTTCTGCCCCGAGGTCGCGGGCGGGCTGCCCGTGCCGCGCCCGGCGGCCGAGATCGAGGGCGGCGCGGGCGGGGCGGCGGTGCTCTCCGGCGACGCCCGCGTGCTGGCGAGCGACGGCTCCGACGTGACGGCCGAGTTCGTGGCGGGGGCGCGGGCCGCGCTCGAGGCCGCCCGCTCGGCCGGGGCCCGGCTGGCCGTGCTCAAGGAGGGCAGTCCCTCGTGCGGGGCGCTGGCGATCCACGACGGCACGTTCGGCGGCCGTCGGGTGCCCGGCCAGGGGGTGACCACCGCCCTGCTCGAAGCGCACGGCGTCCGCGTGTTCACCGAGGACCAGCTGCCCGCGGCGGCCGATCACCTGCGCGATCTGGAGGCGTAGAAGGCCGCGGCCAGACCGGCGGCCAGCAGCACCGCCATCGTGTCGTGGAACCAGGTGCTCAGTGCCGTGGCCGCCGACGGGTGCAGGGCCAGCGCCAGGATGCCGATCAGCACGCCGCCCAGGGCGCCCGCATGGGTGTGGACCAGGCCGTCCCAGGCCCACCGGCGGCGGGTCAGCGCGCCGTGGCCGCCGGCGAGCAGGCCCAGGGCGCACAACGTCTCCACCACCACCGCGGGCGGCACGACCGGCTGGGACAGCGGGCCGACCGTGACGCCCGCGTGCAGCAGCGCGGCCCCGGCGAAGATCAGCGCGTAGGCCAGGGAGAGCACGCCGAGGGCTCTGCGCAGTGCGTCCATGGGCTACACGCTCGCATCGCGGGGGGCCGGCGGAATCGTCCTCAGGGAGAAGGCCGCGGTACGCCGCCCGTCGTAGCCAGCATGCGGCGGACGATCCGGATCACCTCGTCGATGGTCACCTGGGCGTCCTCGTCGGACTCGCAAGCCGCCACCTCGCGCCCGGCCTCGCCCATCACCGTGGTCAGCAGCACCACCAGCACGTTGCCCTCCGGCGTGTCCGCCAGGCCGAGCAGCCGCTTGTTGCCGCCGATCCACTCCCAGCCGCGCTGCCTGCGCAGCGTCGTGAATTCGGCGGGGCCGTCGTTCTCCAGGAACAGCCTGGCCACGTCGCGCTGCTCCCACGAGCCCTCCAGATAGGCGCGGGCGCCGGCCAGGAACCGTTCCTCGCCGGCGCCGGCGGTCGCCTTGGCCGCGCGGGAGGTGCGTTCCTCCTGTTCGCGCATGAACTGCTCCCACAGGGCGAGGAACAGGCCCGGCTTCCCGCCGAAATGGTGGTACAGGCTGCCGACGCTGATGCCCGACGTCTCGACGATGTCGGCGACGGTGGCCTCGGCGTACCCCTTGGCCAGGAAGACCTCGCGGGCCGCGCGCAGCAGCGTGTCGCGGGTGCCGCTGGAACGTCCCCAGCCCCGGTTCTTCATCCGGTCATTATGTACGGTCCGCCGGGTTTGATCAGGAAATCGAACTGACCTGATCAACGGAAACTTTCTCGCATTCCGGGGAGTCGTACAGATGCAGGGGGCCCGATTCATTTCGAAACGGGGAAAGGAATCGGCGACAATGACTGTCGACCTGAACAACGCACAACCCCTGGCCTGGGATTCGGCCAAGCTCGACGCGGACACCAAGGAGATGCTGGACAATCTCCAGCCCAACATTCTCCGCGCGCACGTGCGCGAGCACCTGTCCGTGCTGTTCGTCAGGTTCAACGACGTCGCCGCGGGAAAGGCGTTCCTGCGGCACATCGCCGTCACGAAGATGAAGTCCGCGCGCCGGCACCTTGAGGAGGTGCGCGAGTTCGGCGCGAACGGCCGGCGCGGCACGCCGTACGTCGGCATCGGCATCAGCAAGGCCGGCTACCGCGACCTCGGCCACTCCGTCGAGGACGTGCGCAGGTTCGGCGACAAGGCGTTCCGCGACGGCATGAAGCGGCGCGGCGCCGACCTGAACGACCCGCCGGTGACGGAGTGGGAGCCCGCCTACCAGCGGGAGATCCACGCCGTCATCCTCATCGGCGACGCCCGCCGGGACCGGGTCGAGGAACTGCGCGAGGAGATCCTGGGCGAGCTGCCGGAAAGCGCGCGGCTGCTCGGCGAGGAGACCGGCCAGGGCATGCGCAACCCGGCCGGCGACGGCATCGAGCACTTCGGGTACGTGGACGGCCGCAGCCAGCCGCTGTTCGTGCGGGACGAGGTGGACAAGGAGCCGAAGGAGCACTGGGACCCCGCCTTCCCGCTCTCCAACATCCTGGTCGCCGACCCCTTCGCGCCGCACCCGGAGCGGCATTTCGGCAGCTACCTGGTCTTCAGGAAGCTGGAGCAGAACGTACGGGCGTTCAAGGAGATCGAGCAGGACCTGGCCGACGCCCTCGGCCTGCTCGGCGCCGACCGCGACCGCGCGGGCGCCATGCTCGTCGGCCGCTTCAAGGACGGCACCCCCGTCACGCTCAAGCAGAAGCCGGGCGGGGGCCCGGTGGCCAACGACTTCACCTTCGACGACGACCCGGGCTCGAAGTGCCCCTTCAGCGGGCACATCAGGAAGACCAACCCGCGGTCGTTCGGCCGTGAGGTGCTCATGGCCCGCCGGGGCCAGACCTACGGCGACCGCACCGACGACCCCTGGGACGACTCCCCGCCCGGCAGCCGCCCGAGCGGCGAGGTCGGCCTGCTGTTCATGGCGTTCAACAGCAGCCTGCTCGCCCAGTTCGAGTTCACGCAGCAGAGCTGGGCGAACAACGAGGACTTCCTGAACCCGGCGACCGGCCACGACCCGCTCATCGGGCAGGGAGCCCGCGAGGCCAAGGTGAGCTGGCCGAAGGCGTGGGGCCGGGCCGAGCAGTCGGCCCCGCAGGCCCAGGTGGCCCAGACGATCACGATGAAGGGCGGCGAGTACTTCTTCGCGCCGTCCCTGGCCTATCTCCGCAATCTGTGACACCCCCGGGCCCGGCGGGAACCCCGCGCCGGGCCCGGCCGCCGCCGGGACGGGTTCTAAGATCGGATCTCCGGGGGGAGATCTGACGATGTTGCGGGCGTTCTTCAAGACCGAGGCGGGCAGCACGAGCGTGCTGCTCGTGGCCACCGCCCTGGCCATGGTCTGGGCCAACTCGCCGTGGGCCGGCACCTACGAGTCGTTCTGGCACCTGCCCATGGGCATCTCGTTCGGCGACGCGGTGTTCTCCCTCGACCTGCGCCACTGGGTCAACGACGGCCTGATGAGCGTGTTCTTCTTCCTGATCGGCCTGGAGGTCTCCTACGAGGTGCGGCTCGGGCAGCTAAGGGACCGGCGGCTGATCGCCGTCCCGGCCGTGGCGGCGCTCGGCGGCATGCTCGTGCCCGCCGGCGTCTACCTCGCGCTCAACCTCGGCGGCCCCGGCGCGGGCGGGTGGGGTGTGCCGATCGCCACCGACACCGCGTTCGTGCTGGGCGTGCTGGCCGTCGTCGGGGCGCGCTGTCCCGACCCGCTGCGGGCGTTCCTGCTGACGCTGGCCATCGTGGACGACGTGCTGGCCATCATGATCATCGCGATCTTCTACACGGCCAGCCTCCAGCTCACCGCGCTCGTCGTGGCCGTCGTGCTGCTGGCGGCGATCGTGCTGCTGCGCTGGCTGAAGATCTGGCGGGCGCCGGCCTACATCGCGCTCGGGTTCGGGTTGTGGGTCGCGACGCTGGAGAGCGGCATCCATCCGACGCTCGTGGGCATCGCGCTCGGCGTCCTCGTGTTCGTCTACGCCCCCAGCGACCAGAAGCTGCTGCTGGCGGGCGAGGCCGTCCAGGAGTTCACCACCGAGCCGAGCGCGCGGGCCGCCAGGGAGGCCTCGCGGCGCGTGCAGCGTGCCGTCTCGGTCAACGAACGCCTCCAGCTCCGCCTGCATCCCTGGAGCAGCTACGTGATCGTGCCGGTATTCGCCCTGGCCAACGCCGGGGTGCGGCTCGACGGCGAGACCCTGCGGGCGGCGCTGACCTCGCCGATCTCGCTCGGCATCGCGCTGGGGCTGCTGCTCGGGAAGTTCGCCGGGATCTCGCTCGGCACGTGGCTGCCGCTGCGGTTCGGCTGGGGCATCCTGCCGGGGAACCTGGTGTGGGGGCAGCTGCTGGGCGGCGCGGCGGTGTCCGGCATCGGGTTCACGGTGGCGCTGTTCATCGTCGACCTGGCCTTCGACGACCCGGCGATCCAGAGCCAGGCCAAGATCGGCATCCTGGCCGGGTCGTTGTTGTCCGCCGCGCTGGGCTGGGTGGTCTTCCGGCTGGCCTGGGACCGGGGCGGCGTCTGCGCGCCGCCCGAGGCCGAGCCCGACGAGGAGCTGCCCGACGTGCTGTCGGTGCCGGTCGGCCCCGACGACCACGTACGGGGTCCGGCGACCGCGAAGGTGACCATCGTCGAGTACGGCGACTTCGAGTGCCCCTACTGCGGCCGCCTCCACCCCGTCCTGGACGAGATCCTGCGCCGGAACCCCGACGTCCGGCTGGTCTTCCGGCACTTCCCGATCCGGACGCTGCACCCGCGGGCCGCCTCCGCCGCCATCGTCTCCGAGGCCGCCGCCGACCGGGGCCGGTTCTGGGAGATGCACGACATCCTCTACGACAACCAGCGTTTCCTCACCGACGCCGACCTCGAACACTACGCCGCCGAACTCGACGTCGACCCCTGGGCGGACGTGGCCGGGCACGCCTCCCGCATCGCGCTCGACGAGGCGTCGGGCAAGGAGAGCGGCGTGCGCGGCACCCCGACCCTGTTCCTGAACGGCCGCCGGCACAAGGGCGGCCTCGACCTGCAGTCGATCAGCCGTGCGGTGGAAGAACTGCGCGGATCCCCGTAACGTCCCCCGAGTCCTCCCTTCTGGCTGGAGTCGCCCCCATGAGTTTCCTCAACATGCTCACGAACCTGCTGCCCGCCCTCGTCACCGCGCTGCTGCTGGTGGTGGGCATCGTCCTGATCGGGATGAACCGCCGGCACGTGGGCCGCGCGGCCACCCTCGGCATGTCGGGCTGCGGCCTGCTGCTGATCGGCACGCTGATCAACCTGGTGCTGAGCATCCTGACCCAGACGCTGATCGAGTCGTACGGCTCCAGCATGCTCGCCGCCCTGCCGTTCGCCTACCTCGTCTCCTCGCTCTTCCACCTGGCCGGCATCGGGCTGCTGATCTGGGCCGTCGTCGCGCGCCGCGCCGCCCCCCGGCAGGAGCGGCCGCAGGGCCCCGGCTGGCAGCAGCCCCCGCAGCCGTACCACCAGCCCTACCAGCAGCCCGGCCCCCAGGGCGGCCCCCAGCCCGGCCCGCAGGGCGGCCCCCAGGGCGGTCCGCAGGGCGGCCCCCAGGGCGGCTGGCAGCCGCCGCAGCCGCCCTACGGGGGAGATCAGAACGGTTACTGAGCCTTCCGACGTCTGGACCGCGTTTCACCGGCAAGTATGACAATGTCGATGAAACCCACCTCCAGAGCCGCGTCTGAGGGGATCATGAAGCGAGAGCCGCAGGATCCGGACCCGAACCGGACCGTCCGACATCGCGTCCCGCACCCGGAGCACCCCCCGCAGGGTCCCCCGGAAGCGCCGTACACGCAGAGCCTGCCCTACACCCCCGACATGCTCCCCGACGTCCCCCTGTACGAGGCCACGCCGCCCCCGAAGTCGGCCTGGCGGTGGGTGGTCCTGGTGGGCGGGCTCCTGCTGCTGGTCGCGGTGCTGGCCGTGGCCACGGTCCTGTGGGTGCGCGGCCAGGCGTCCTGAGGCCGGGACGAAGCTCAGGACGCCCGGGTGAAGTCCATCGTCCAGTTGGTCTCCCACGTCTGGCCGTCGTCCGCCGAGAAGGCCTGTTCCCACCTGGCCCGGCGCTCGTCGGCGACGGTCCAGACGAACCGGCAGCGCACCGGCCGGCCCTCGTGGGTCTCCTCGCCGTGGAACTCGCCCCGGTTCCCGGTGAAGGCGCCCACCATGGGCCGGGTGTCCAGCGTGCCGGTCGCGCTGCTGGCCCAGTAGATCGACCACTGCCTTGTGGCGGGGTGGTAGAGGCGCACGGTCATCCCGTACCGGCCCTTGGTGGGGAAGGCGATCTCGTCGAAGCTGGCCGCGCCGTCGAAGTGCCGGGTGGCGACCGAGCGGCCGGGGAACTCGTCCCATTCGTCGCTGCCGGTGAGCGGCTTGAGCAGCCTGCGGTTCACCACGTCCCACGTGCCGGCGAGGAAGTCGAAGTCGTTCATGCGGCGAACGTACGGCCGGGTCACTGACATGTAGTGTCAGTGACCGTGCGCGCCTCCCGCCTGGTCTCGATCCTGCTGCTGTTGCAGACGCGCGGCCGCATGACGGCCCACGACCTCGCCGAGCGCCTGGAGGTCTCCGTCCGGACCATCTACCGCGACATGGAGTCCCTGCACGCCGCCGGCATCCCGCTCTACGGCGACGCCGGGCCCAACGGCGGCTACCAGCTCCTCGACGGCTACCGCACCCGGCTCACCGGGCTGACCACCGACGAGGCCGAGTCGTTGTTCCTGGCCGGGCTGCCGGGCCCGGCGGCCGAGCTGGGCCTCGGCGCGGTGGTGACGGCCGCCCAGCTCAAGCTGATGGCCGCGCTGCCCGTCGAGCTGCGCGACCGCGCGGGCCGCATCCAGGAACGGTTCCATCTCGACGCGCCCTCCTGGTACCGGGACGCCGAGCCGGTCACGTACCTGCCGGCCGTGGCCGACGCCGTGTGGAACGAGCGGCCCGTCCAGGTCACCTACCGGCGGTGGAAGGCGCCGCAGGAGGTGGAACGGCGGCTGGAGCCGTACGGGCTGGTGGTCAAGGCGGGCCGCTGGTACCTGGTCGCGCGCTGCGGCGAGCACGTACGCACCTACCGCGTCTCCCAGATCCTCGACCTGCACGCGCTCCCTGAGACGTTCGCCAGGCCGGACGACTTCTCCCTGGCGGCGTACTGGCAGGGTTACCTGGCCGAGTTCGAGGCCAGGCTGCGGCGCGGCGAGGCGGTGGTGCGGCTGTCGCCGCGCGGCCTGGAACGCCTGCCCGACCTCATGACGCCCGGCGTCGCTGCGGCCGCCCGGGAGACCGCCGAGCCGCCGGACGCCGACGGCTGGACGCGGGTCACCCTGCCGATCGAGTCGCACGACCACGCGCTCGGCGAGTTCCTGCGCCTCGGCACCGACGTCGAGGTGCTGTCCCCGCCCGCGCTGCGCGAGGCCCTGGGCGCGACGGCGGCGGAGCTGGCCCGGCGCTACGCCTGACCCGAAAGCTTCACGCCTCCTCTCCCGCCCTCCGAGCGCCTGCCGGGGGGCACCGCTCCAGGGCCGGGCCTCCTCGGGGCTCGGCCCGCCGAGTTGATTCGCCGCGAAAAGCATGATCTGATCCCTGATCAGCGTCGCAGTGCACCCGGCCAGGAGACCGCCGCGGGCATGGAGGCGCCGTGACATCGGACACGACCATGAACGACTTCCCCGAGCCGGCCCGCCGTCTGGCGGCCTTCGGCAACCAGCTGATCGACGTGCACCTCCGGCTCCGCGAAGAGCTGGCCAGGCTGCGCGATACCGCCGGCCGCGGCGGTTCGCTGCGCGACCTGCGCACCCACTGCCTGACCTTCTGCTCGGCGATCACCACCCACCACACCGGCGAGGACGCCACGGCCTTCCCGGTGCTCGCCGCCGAGTTCCCCGAACTGCGGCCCGTCCTTGAGGAACTGCGCCGGGACCACGAGCAGGTGGCCGCCATCCTGCGCGACCTGGAAACCCTGCTGAGCGCCGACGCACCGGGCCCCCGTGACGTGCGCACCGAGCTGGACGGCCTGTCGGCCCTGCTGGAATCGCACTTCGTCTACGAGGAGAAGCGGATCGTCGCCGCCCTCAACGCCCTGCCCGCCACGACGTGGAGCGCTCCGGCGTTCCTGGACTGACGGGCGGCCGAGCCTGACGCTCGAACCAGGGAAACAATCTGTGTGGAGCTATGGGGATTCGAACCCCAGACCTCCTCCATGCCATGGAGGCGCGCTACCAACTGCGCCATAGCCCCTGGTCACCGCTGCGGGATCACCCGTTGCGGCGCTCCGAGAGCATATAGCCATCCGCGCCCTTTCGCCTAATCGCCCGGCCGCCGTCCGCCCTGCGCCCGTGCCACCAGGACGGCGAGCCCGTCGAGCTGCCTGCGGAGCCCGAACTCGAAGACGGAGTCCAGGTCCAGATCCACCCCGGGATCCGTGACCACCCTCGCCAGAGTCGGGAAGGCGCCGGAGGCGAACAACTGCGCCATCTCCCCTTCGTGCTCGCTCAGCCAGTCGTCCTCGGTCACCCCGGTCTCGGTACGCGCCTGCAGCTCCGCCTCCAGGGTCACGGCGGTGCCCCGGACGAAGTTCACCAGGGACACGACGGCGTGCAGCATGACGCCGGCGTCGAGGCCGAGCCCGTCCAGGGCCCGCAGCAGCCGTTCGGTGGACGCCATGCCGTTGCGCACGAGCTGCGGCCGGGTCAGCGAGACCGCCTGCGCCAGCCACGGATGCCGCAGGTGCACCCGCCACAGCTGCCGCAGCTCCAGCTCCAGCCGGGCCCGCCAGCCACGCGGGGGCTGCCCGGCGGGCGGCTCCTCGCCGTAGACCGCGTCGATCATGAGCCGGACGAGCTCGTCCTTGCCCGCCACATGCCGGTACAGGGACATGGCCGAGGCGTCGAGCTCGGCGGCCAGGCGGCGCATCGACACCGCGGCCAGCCCCTCCCGGTCGGCGACCCTGATCGCCTCGCGCACGACGCGCCGCGCGGTGAGGTCCTGCGCCGCCCGCCGCACGGGCCCGGCGACGACGGTCCCGACCCCGGGCACGGCCCGCGTGAGCCCTTCCTCGCGCAACCTGCCGAGGGCCCTGGTCGCGGTGGCCATCGCCACGCCCCACTCCCGGATGATCTGCCGGGTCGAGGGCACTTTGTCCCCCGGCGCCAGCTCGCCGGCGTCGATGCGGTCGCGCAGCTCCTCCGCGATCCGCAGATATACGGGCCGATCCACGGCCACCCCTTCCGCAGCACTAGTGCACCGGGCTCGCCGCACCCGCCGGACCCTCCGCGCCGCACTAGTGCGCCGGGCGACCCTCTTGCCTGCCGGCAAACCCGAACCTACGGTACGCGTACGACGTACATGGCGCACTACCAAGGGAGGCAACCGTGCAGACCGTCCTCATCTCCGGCGGCGGCGTCGCCGGGCCCACGCTCGCCCACTGGCTGGCCCGCCACGGGTTCCGGCCGACCGTCGTCGAACGCGCCCCCGCCCTGCGAACCGGCGGCCAGGCCGTCGACTTCCGCGGCGCCCCGCAGCTGGAGGTCCTGAAGCGCATGGACGTGCTGGACCCGATCAGGGCGGCCCAGACCGGCATGGGCGACATCGCCATCGTCGACGGCGGCGGCAGACGGCTGGCCAGGCTGCCGTCGGAGGTGTTCAGCGGCGACGTGGAGATCCTGCGCGGCGACCTGACCCGCATCCTGAACGAGGCCGCCCCCGCCGAACGCCTCCTCGGCGACTCGATCACCTCCCTGACCGAACACCCCGACGGCGTGCACGTGACCTTCGAAAAGGCCGCACCCCGCACGTTCGACCTGGTCGTCGGCGCGGACGGCATCCGCAGCAAGGTGCGCGAGCTGGCCTTCCCGGCCGCTCCCCTGCGCCATCTCGGCTTCTACGGCGCCGTCTTCTCCGTCCCCGGCACGTACGGGCTGGACCACGACGGCCTGATGCACAACGTGCCGGGCCGCTGCGCCACCATCGTCCGGACGAACGGCCGGACCAGGGCCTCGCTCGACTTCGCCACGCCCCCGCTCGACGTCGGCCACCGCGACCAGGCGGCGCAGCGGGCCCTGGTGGCGCGGGCGTTCCGGGGAGTGGGCTGGCAGGTCCCGTCCCTGCTGGCGGCCATGGACAGTGCCGAGGACTTCTACTTCTGGCAGGCCGCCCAGGTCGTGCTGCCCCGGTGGTCGTCCGGCCGGGTGGCGCTGGTCGGCGACGCCGGGTACGCCCCCGGCCCCGGCGGCATGGGCACGGGGCTCGGGATGATCGGCGCGTACGTGCTGGCCGCCGAGCTGGCCATGGCCCCCGGCGACCACAACGCCGCCTTCGACGCCTACGAGCGGCGGATGAGACCGTACGTCGAGGTGTGCCAGAAGCAGGCCGAGGGGGCCGACAAATACCTCGTGCCGGGCACGCGGATGCGGATCCGGCTGCGGAACCAGATGATGCGCATGCTGCCGTACCTGCCGGGCAAGGGCATGGTCAAGCGGATGACGGACAAGGCCGCGAGCGCCGTCACGCTGCCGGACCTTCCCGGGCAGGGCGCTCGCCGCCCCGCGCAGCCGGCCTGAGCCGACCGCCCTGAGCCGGCCTGAGCCGACCGCCCTGAGCCGGTCGGCTACGCCTGCGCGTCAGGACGGTCGTCGCTGCTGATGGGCTCGGGCAGGGTGCCCGCGTTGTGTTCGAGCAGCCGCCAGCCCTGGCGGCCCTCCTGCAGCACCGACCAGGAGCAGTTGCCCAGCCCGCCCAGCGCCGGCCACAGCTCCTCGGGCAGGCCGAGCAGCTCGCAGATGCCGAGCCGCAGCGCGGCGCCGTGCGAGGCGACGACCAGGAGCCCGTCGTCGTCGAGCTTGGCCGCCCACTTGCGCATGGAGGCGGCCACCCGGGTCGCGACCTCCGAGACGGGCTCGCCGTCGGGGGCCTCCCAGGCGACGTACTCCTCGGGCCAGCGCGCGGCGATCTCGTCGCGCGTCAGCCCCTCCCACTGACCGCCGCCGCGTTCGCGGAAGTCCTTGTCGACGGTGACGTCGAGCCCCACGAGCCTGCCGAGCGCCAGGGCCGTGTCATGGGCGCGCTGGAGGTCGGAGGAGACGATGAGGGTGGGCCGCAGCGAGGCCAGCAGCGAGGCGGCCCTGGCCGCCTGCGCGACGCCGGTCTCGTCGAGCGGGATGTCGGAGTGGCCCTGGAAGCGGTGCTCCACGTTCCACAGGGTCTGTCCGTGGCGGAGGCAGACGATCCGCCTGCTCAACTGCGGGCCCGCTGCATGTTGGCGAGCATGACGCTCTCCGGCAGGCCGATCGCCGGGCAGTCCTTCCACAGGCGCTCGAGCGCGTAGAACGTGCGGTCTTCCTCATGCTGGACGTGCACGACGATGTCGATGTAGTCGAGCAGCACCCAGCGGCCCTCGCGCTCGCCCTCGCGGCGCACGGGCTTGGCGTCGGCCTCGGTGCGCAGCCGGTCTTCGATCTCGTCGACGATGGCGCGGACCTGGCGGTCGTTGGTGGCGGAGCAGAGCAGGAAGGCGTCGGTGATGACGAGCTGCTCGCTCACGTCGTAGGCGAGGATGTCATCGGCCAGCTTGTCGGCCGCGGCCTCGGCGGCGATCTGGACGAGCTGAACGGATCTGTCGGATGCGGTCACGATGCGGGTCTGTCCTCCTGTGTCGGCAGCATGCCCATGTATCGAGGGTACCCTTCCAGGCCGAAACCCCTCACCCACGGCGCGGAGAGCTTCAGCCTTCCCCGTGATACAACCCTCGTTTGTTGATGTACTGCACGATCCCGTCCGGCACCAGATACCAGATCGGCTCCCCCTTGGCCACCCGCTGACGGCACTCCGACGACGAGATGGCCAGCGCGGGGATCTCCAGCAGGGTCACCCTGCCCTCGGGCAGCCCGGGATCGTGCAACGTGTGCCCGGGGCGGGTGCAGCCCACGAAGTGCGCCAGCTCGAACAGCTCCTCGGCGTCCTGCCAGCCCAGGATCGCGCCGAGCGCGTCGGCGCCGGTGATGAAGAACAGGTCCACCTGCGGGCCGTAGACGTTCGAGATGTCCCGCAGCGTGTCGATGGTGAAGGTGGGGCCGGGGCGGTCGACGTCCACCCTGCTCACGGAGAAGCGGGGGTTGGAGGCCGTGGCGATGACCGTCATCAGATAGCGGTCCTCGGGCGCCGACACCTCGCGTCCGGACTTCTGGTACGGCCGCCCGGTCGGCACGAACACGACCTCGTCGAGGTCGAAGTGATGGGCGACCTCGCTTGCTGCGACCAGGTGGCCGTGGTGGATGGGATCGAAGGTCCCGCCCATCACACCCACCCGCCGCTTCCCCTGGACACCAGGCGCGTTCATCATGTGTCGGACCCTACGCGGACGCGGTACCCGAACATGACGGCACCCCCCTTGGTGATGTCCGCGCATCGCATCCATTGCGGACGTAGCATGCCGGGCATGACGACCACCCCGGACCGCAACCGCGTCCAACTGCCCGGCATCTCGTCCCGAGCCTACGAACACCCCGCAGACCGGTCCGCCCTGGTCGCTCTGCGTAAGTTGAGTGGGTTCGACACGGTTCTCAAGCAGATGTCCGGTCTTGTGAGTGAGCGCCGCCTTCGCCTGATGTACCTGGCGTCGTCCGTGCGCGTCAGCGAGACCCAGTTCCGCTCCCTGTACGACATGGGGCGCGACGCGGCCTACATCCTCGACCTGCACCGCATCCCGGAGATCTACGTCCAGCAGGACCCGCACGTCCAGGCCAAGGCCATCGGCTTCGACGACCCGTTCATCGTCGTCACCACCGGCCTGCTCAACCTCATGGACGAGGAGGAGCAGCGCTTCGTCATCGGCCACGAGACCTCGCACATCCTGTCGGGTCACGCGGTCTACCGGACGATGCTCGACATCCTCACCCGCCTGGCCACCCGCGTCGCGTGGATCCCGCTCGGCTACATCGGGTTGCGCGCGATCGTCGCGGGCCTGGAGGAGTGGTACCGCAAGTCGGAGCTCTCCTCCGACCGCGGCGGCCTGCTGACCGCCCAGAACCCCGATTCGGCCAAGCGCGCCCTGATGAAGCTCGCCGGCGGCGCCTACACCCACGAAATGAACATCGAGGCGTTCCTGGCGCAGTACCAGGAGTACGACACCGCGGGCGACCTGCGCGACGGCTTCCTCAAGGTGCTCAACCTGCTCGGCACCACCCACCCGTTCGCCGTGGTGCGCGTCGCCGAGCTCGACAAGTGGCAGCGCAGCGGCGAGTACGACCGCATCATCGGCGGCGACTACCCGCGCCGGGAGGACGACGCCAACGCCCGCGTCACCGACGAGATCAAGGCCGCGGCCGAGTCCTACCGCGCCTCCTGGTCCCAGTCGCAGGACCCGTTCATCGGCGTGCTGCGCGACGTGGCCGAAGGAGCGGTCAACGCGGGCGAGCGCATCTTCAACCGCTTCTCACGCCGCGACGGCGGCCAGGGCTGACCGGCCGGCCGTCCTCGCCGCCTACAGCAGGAGGGCGATCGCGCGCACGGCGGCCGCGCACAGGGCGACGAACCCGCCCAGCACGGCCAGTGCGCGCAGCCCTTCCCTGCGCAACTCCGGCAGCTTGCCGCCGATCCGCTCGATCTCGCGCCCGGTGATACCGCCGCACAACATGCCGAACACCACCGCCGCGACCGTCACGGGCGCCGGCTGCTGCCACCAGTCGGAGTCGATCTGACCGCCGCCGGTCACCCAGAGCGCACCGCCCGACGCCACCGCGACGGGCACTCCCGGCCACACCACGGCGGTCGCCGCCGCCCCGGTCAGCGCGAACGGGAACAGCAACACGCGCAGCGCGATCCGCATGCGACGCGCGCTGCGCTTCCTGACCAGCCAATGACTCATCCAGAGCGTCCTGGTCAGCACCACGAACGCCGTCGTGATGGCGATCGAGGCGATCGGCCAGATCACCGACGTCACCACGCACGGCACCGCCAGCACCGCGAGCAGCAGCAGAGCCGTGTTGCCTGCGGGCAGCGTGGTCGGCGCCTCGCCCCTGAGCCTGGCCCGCCGTCCGTCCTGTGACCTGCTCCGCACGGCCGCCGTCGCCCGCGCGCGCGGGCCCGTCTTGGGGTCGGCGCCGGTCCTGGTCCGGGGCGTGGCGGCCTTGCCGTCGGTGTTCGTCCTGCTCCGCGGCGGCGGAACCGCGCCGTCGGCCCTGACCCGCGTCCCGTCGGCGCCGGTCCTGGCCCGCGTTCCCTCCGTGCCGGTGCGGGTCCGCGTTCCTTCTGTGCCGGTGCGGGGGCGGGTGCCCTCCGTGCCGGTCCTGGCGCGGGTGGCCTCCGTTCCCGGCCTCGGGCGGGGGCCGGAGGCCGGTCCGTCGGCGCCCGTCCTGGTGCGCGCTCCGGGGGTCGCGCCGTCCGTGCCCGGCCTGGGGCGCGCGGCCGAGGCGGCGCCGTCGGCCCGGCTCCGCGCGGCGGGCGGTTCCGTACGGTTGCGCGCCGTGGGCGGTTCCGTCCGGTTCCTGGGGACGGGCGTCTTCCCGTCCACGCCGGTACGCGTACGCGGCACGGGCGTCTTCCCGTCCGCGCCCGTACGGCCGCGCGGCACGGGCGTCTTGCCCTCCGTGCCGGCCCGGCCGCGGGGCGCGGGGACCTCGGCAGTCGCGCCGTTCGCCCGGCTTCGTGCGCTCTCGCCCCTGGACGCCTCCTCGGCGGCCGCGGGCGCGTCGCCGTCGGGCCCGTTGGTGGCCTTGGCCAGCCGGGACAGCCGGTCGGCCAGCAACGCCGCGGTGGGCCGCTTGCCGGGCTCCCGGTTGAGCGCCGCCCGCACCAGCGGCAGCAGCGCCACCGGCACGCCCTTGAGGTCGGCCTGCCCGTTCAGCACCGCGTACATCTGCGCCTCGGCCGTGCCGCGCCCGAACGTGGGCCGCCCGGTCGCCGCGAACGCCACCGTCGCGGCCCAGGCGTGCACGTCGGCGGGCGAGTCGACCTGCTCGTCGGCGAAGATCTCCGGCGCGGTGTAGCCCGGCGTGCCGAGGAACGTGCCCGTCATGGTGAGCCGGGTCGCGTCGAGCACCTGCGCGATGCCGAAGTCGATGAGGACCGGCCCCTCGGCGCCCATGATGATGTTGCCCGGCTTCAGGTCGCGGTGCACGACCCCGGCCGCGTGGATGATGGCCAGCGCCGCGGCGATGCCCTGCGCCATGTGCACGAGCTGGCCCAGGTCGAGCGGCCCGCTCTGGCGTACGCGCTCCAGCAGCGTGACGCCCTCGATGTGCTCCATGACCAGGTAGGGCCGGGCACAGCTCAGGTCGGCGTCGAGCACCTTGGCCACGTAGGGGCTCTCGACCCTGCGCAGCGCGCGCACCTCGCGCTCCAGTCTGACCCGGGACATCTCGTCCTCGGCCAGGTCGTGGAGGACCTTGAGTGCGACCTGCTCGCCACGGCGGGTGGTGGCGAGGTAGACCTCGCCCATGCCGCCTCGGCCGAGCCGCTCGACCAGGCTGTACGGCCCGACCTTGCCGAGCTTGCTCACCGTCCCTCCCCGCCCGGCGCGCCCATAAGGGACACAACCCTAGCGCTGGGACGACAGTTGACGCCCGCGGCGCGCCGGAGCCGTTGAACCTTTATCGGGGTGAACGGTCGGAGAGCATGCTGTCGAGCTCGGCCGTGGGTTCCTCGGCCAGGGGCTTGCGACCCTTCCTGCGCCAGTTGACGTGACCGCGGCTCTCCAGCCAGAGCAGCAGACGGTCGGCGCCGAACAGCACCGCGGCCGAGAAGACAAGGGCGACGACAATTTCCATGACCCCCAGTCAACCCAGGCCGCGGGCCGCCGGTCAGCCCGACACGCCGACTAACCGCAAGCCGGTCCGGGCACCACGGTGCCTTCTGACGTGCGCAGATGCCCTTCTCCCGTATAGATCCACTTGGTGGAGGTCAGCTCCGGCAGGCCCATCGGGCCACGCGCGTGCAGCTTCTGCGTGGAAATGCCGATCTCCGCGCCGAACCCGAACTCGCCGCCGTCGGTGAACCTGGTCGAGGCGTTCACCGCCACGGCCGCGGAGTCCACGAGCGAGACGAAGCGGCGGGCGGCCGGCTGCGACCGGGTGACGATCGCGTCGGTGTGCCCGGAGCCGTAGCGCCGGATGTGGGCCACGGCCTCCTCCAGCGAGCCGACGACGGCGGCGGCGATGTCGAGCGACAGGTATTCGGCGGCGAAGTCGTCGTCGGTGGCCGGCACGACCTCGCCGTAACCGGCGATGCGCTCGTCGCCGTGGACCGTCACCCCGGCCTCGGCCAGCGCCCGCAGCGCCCTCGGCACGAACGCGTCGGCGACCCCCTCGTGGACGAGGAACGTCTCGGCCGCGTTGCACACCGACGGCCGCTGCGCCTTGGAGTTGACCAGGATCTGCACGGCCAGGTCGAGATCGGCCTCCGCGTCGACGTAGACGTGGCAGTTGCCGACGCCGGTCTCGATCACCGGGACCGTGGACTCCTCGACCACCGAGTTGATCAGCGCCGCGCCGCCGCGCGGGATCAGCACGTCTACCAGCCCGCGGGCGCGCATCAGCTCCTTGACCGACTCCCGCGTCGTACCGGGCACCAGCTGCACCGCCCCGGCCGGCACCTGCGTGCCCGCGAGCGCGTCCTGCATGATCCGCACCAGCGCCGTGTTGGACGAGTAGGCGCTCGACGAGCCTCTGAGCAGCACCGCGTTGCCGCTCTTGAGGCAGAGCGCGGCGGCGTCGACCGTGACGTTGGGACGCCCCTCGTAGATGATGCCGATCACGCCCAGCGGCACCCTGAGCTGCCGCAGCTCCAGCCCGTTGGGCAGCGTGCTGCCCCGGACGACCTCACCGACCGGGTCGGGCAGGTCGGCCACCTGCCGCACGGCCTCGGCGATGGCCTCGATCCTGGCCTCGTCGAGCCGCAGCCGGTCGATCATCGCCTCGGACGTGCCCTGGGCGCGCGCCCGCTCGACGTCTTCGGCGTTGGCCTCGACGATCTCGGCCGCGTGCGCGACCAGGGCGTCGGCGATCACCCGCAACGCCCGGTCCTTGGGCGCCCGCGGCAGCGGGGCCAGCTCGGCGGCGGCCTCTCGTGCCGCGCGGGCGACCTTCAGGAACTCCTCGGACATCGCGTGCTCCTCACTGGTGACGGGTTTCCAGTATGACGATGTCGTCGCGGTGGATCAGCTCGCGTTCATATTCCGGACCGAGCGCGCTGGCCAGCTCCTTCGTGGAGCGGCCGAGCAGCCCCGGGATCTCCACGGCGTCGAAGTTGACCAGGCCGCGCGCCACCACGCCGCCCTGCGGCCCGCACAGGTCGACCGGGTCGCCCGCGGCGAACTCGCCCTCCACGGACGTCACGCCGGCGGGCAGCAGCGACTTGCGCCGGCCCACGATCGCCTCGACCGCCCCCTGGTCGAGGTGCAGCCGGCCGCGCCCGGTGGTGGCGTGGGCGAGCCACAGCAGCCGTGTGCCGGGGTGACGGCCGCCGGGGTGGAAGTAGGTGCCGATGTCGGCCCCGGTGAGCGCCTGGGCGGCGTGGGCGGCGGCGGTGAGCACGACCGGCACGCCCGCGCCCGTCGCGATCCTGGCCGCCTGGACCTTGGTCACCATGCCGCCGGTGCCGACCGCCGCGCCGTTCCTGCCCAGCTCGACGCCGACCAGGTCCTCGGGGCCGCGCACCTCGGCCAGCCGGCGCGAGCCGGGCCGGCTCGGCGGGCCGTCGTAGAGGGCGTCGACGTCGGACAGCAGCACCAGCGCGTCGGCGTGGATCAGGTGGGAGACCAGCGCGGCGAGCCGGTCGTTGTCGCCGAACCTGATCTCGTCGGTCGCGACCGTGTCGTTCTCGTTGACGATCGGCACGATGCCCAGCTCCAGCAGCCGGGCCAGGGTGCGCTGGGCGTTGGCGTGGTGGGCGCGGCGCATCATGTCGTCGGCGGTCAGCAGCACCTGGCCGACGCGCAGGCCGTACCGGGCGAAGGACGAGGTGTAGCGCGCGACCAGCACCCCCTGGCCGACGGAGGCCGCCGCCTGCTGGGTGGCCAGGTCGCGTGGCCGCGCCGACAACCCCAGCGGGCCGAGACCCGCCGCGATCGCTCCCGACGACACCAGCACGATCTGCGCCCCGGCACGCCGCCGCGCCGCCAGGACGTCGACCAAGGCGTCGACCCGGTCGACGTCGATCATGCCCTGGGGGGTGGTGAGCGAGGAGGAGCCGACCTTGACGACGACCTTCGACGCTGAGCTGATCTGTTCCCGCACGCCTGACAGCCTATCCGCGCCCCACCCCCACCCCCGTCCCCCGTTCACCCCCCGCAGAACCGCAACAGAACGGCGACAGCCCCCGCGCGACGCCCGCCTCCAGAACCTGCACCCCGAGAAGCCCCAACAGCCCCCTGCGGCCCCCTGTGGAACCACAGCGCCCCCGACGCGCGACCGCCGCCGCAAGCCCTGCCCTCATGGAACGGCGGCGATCCCAGCCCACACGACCACCACCACCGGCCGCTTCACCCCCGTGGAACCACAACGGACCCGCCGCAAGAACCACCGGCGGGCCCGTTCACGACGCCCCCACCGACTGGGTTCACCCCATGGGACGTCACCAGCCGACCGTCACCTCGAATGAGGGTCACCCCCGTAGGACGGTCACCAGCCGGCGGTCACCTCGAATGAGGGTCACCTCAAACGACGGTCACCAGCCAGCGGCCACGCCACACGGCAGACATGCCATACGGCAGACACGCCACACGGCAGACACGCCAAGACGACCGTCACCCTCGGCAGCCGTCAGCCCAGGCGGTTGTCCGAGCCGCGCGGCCCCTGACGCACCGACTCGGCGCTGAGCGTCGGCTGCCAGTCGAAGACGTACCCGCCCTCCATCGGCCCGATGACCACCTCGGCCCCCGCCTTGGCGCCCGCCTTGACCAGCTCCTCCTCCACGCCGAGCCGTTCGAGCCGGTCGGCCAGGTACCCGACGGCCTCGTCGTTGCTGAAGTCGGTCTGCCGGATCCACCGCTCCGGCTTCTCCCCGGTGACCTGGAACAGGTTCTCGTTCACCCGCCGCACCTTGAACCCGGCCTCACCGAGCTGCTTGGGCCTGATCACCAGTCGGGTCGGCTCCTCGACCGGCTTGTTGGCCCTGGCCGCCGCCACCCACTCGCCCATCGCGTACGTGAGCTCCCGCAACCCGTCGTGCGTGGCCGCCGAGATGACGAAGACCTGCAGCCCCCGCTCCTCGAACTCGGCCCTGACCAGGTCGGCCAGCTCCCGCGCGTCGGGCACGTCGGCCTTGTTCAGCACGATCATCCGCGGCCGGTCCTCGAGCTTCCCGTACGCCCGCAGCTCGGCCTCGATCACCTCGTAGTCGGTGACGGGGTCGCGCCCCGGCTCCATGGTCGCGCAGTCGATGACGTGCACGAGCATGTCGCAGCGCTCGACATGGCGCAGGAACTCGTGCCCGAGCCCCTTGCCCTGCGAGGCCCCCGGGATCAGCCCGGGCACGTCGGCGACCGTGAACACGTTCTCGCCGGCCGTCACGACCCCCAGGTTCGGGATGAGGGTGGTGAACGGATAGTCCGCGATCTTCGGCTTGGCCGCGCTCAGCGCCGCGATCAGCGACGACTTGCCGGCGCTGGGGAACCCGACCAGCGCCACGTCGGCGACGCTCTTGAGCTCCAGCATGACGTCGAGCCCGTCACCGGGCTCCCCCAGCAGCGCGAACCCGGGCGCCTTCCGCCGGGACGTGGCCAGCGCGGCGTTCCCGAGCCCGCCGTGACCGCCCTGCGCGATCACGTACCGGGTGCCGGCCCCCACGAGGTCCACCAGCACCTCACCCGTGTTGGCGTCCTTCACCACGGTCCCGTTCGGGACGGCGAGGATCACGTCGTCGCCGTTGGCGCCGTCGCGGTTGGAGCCCTGCCCCTGCTTGCCGTTGTCGGCCTTGCGGTGGGGACGGCGGTGGTAGTCCAGCAGGGTCGCGGTGTTGGGATCGACCTCAAGGATCACGTCGCCGCCACGGCCGCCGTTCCCCCCGTCGGGGCCGCCGAGCGGCTTGAACTTCTCCCGGTGGATGGAGGCGCACCCGTTCCCTCCGTCACCGGCCTTGACGTGCAGGACCACCTGGTCCACGAAGTCCGGCATCCAGCTCTCCTCCATCAAGCCCACCAGGGCATACAAGATCAATCACAACATGGCGCCCCCGCAGGGCCCCCAGAAAACGCCTAAGGGGTGGATCGACAGGCGATCCACCCCTTGAAGCAACACCGAAGCGAAGCTGATTACTCCGCGACGGGAACGATGCTGACGGCGCGACGACCGCGCTTGACGCCGAACTGCACGTGGCCGGCGGCCAGCGCGAACAGCGTGTCATCGCCACCGCGGCCGACGTTGTCGCCGGGGTGGAAGTGGGTGCCGCGCTGACGAACGATGATCTCGCCCGCGTTCACCAGCTGGCCGCCGAAGCGCTTGACGCCCAGGCGCTGAGCGTTGGAGTCACGGCCGTTCCGGGTGGACGACGCGCCCTTCTTGTGTGCCATCTCTCAAACTCCCGATCAGGCCTGGTCGATACCGGTGATCTTCACCTGGGTGTACCGCTGACGGTGACCCTGGCGCTTCTTGTAACCGGTCTTGTTCTTGTACTTGAGAATGCGGATCTTCGGGCCCTTGGTCTCGCCGAGGATCTCGGCGCTGACCGTGAACTTGCCGGCCTCGGTGGTCACATCGCCGTCGTTGACGACGAGCACCGTCGGCAGCGTAACCGAAGAGCCGACCTCGCCGGCGACCTTGTCCACCTCGAGGACGTCACCGACGGAGACCTTCTGCTGCCTGCCGCCGCAACGAACGATCGCGTACACCGCGGAACCCTTCTACTGACTCGCTGTTGCCCTCAGCCGCCCCGCATCGAGGCGGCCGCCGAATGCTGCGCCTATCATTCGGCCTGTCTCAAACCGACGAACCGAGTAAGCGCGCCAACAGGGCACGTCACCTGACGCACCGATTCACCAGGGTACCGCTTAACGGTGCCCTAGGCGAACCGGACGGATCGTCGGAAGCCTGCCGAGGCTACTCGGCGGACTTGGCTCGGCGGGAGCGTCGCCGCCCTCTGCCGGAAGTCTGGCTGGCCTGGTCGTCCTCAGCCGGGACGTCATCAAGCGCACCGGTCACGGTATCACGGCTGGCGGAGTCCTTGGCCGCGGAAACCTTGTCCGAGACCGCCTTCTCGATCGCCATCTTGCCCTGCGTGCCGCGCGGCTCCGGCTTCGTCTCCACCGGCTCGGTCGAGACGATCAGCCCGCGCCCGTTGCAGCACTCGCAGGCCGTCGAGAACGCCTCCAGCAGCCCCTGACCGACCCGCTTACGCGTCATCTGCACCAGGCCCAGGGAGGTCACCTCGGCGACCTGGTGCTTGGTCCTGTCGCGCGCCAGGCACTCCAGCAGCCGCCGCAGCACGAGGTCGCGGTTGGACTCCAGCACCATGTCGATGAAGTCGATGACGATGATGCCGCCGATGTCCCGCAGCCGCAGCTGGCGCACGATCTCCTCGGCCGCCTCCAGGTTGTTCCTGGTGACGGTCTCCTCGAGGTTGCCGCCCTGCCCGGTGAACTTGCCGGTGTTGACGTCGACGACGGTCATCGCCTCGGTACGGTCGATCACCAGCGAGCCGCCGCTCGGCAGCCACACCTTGCGCTCCAGCGCCTTGCCCAGCTGCTCGTCGATCCGGTACGACTCGAACACGTCGCCCTGCCCGGTGTCCCAGCGCGACAGGCGCTCGGCCAGGTGCGGCGCGACGTACTTGACGTAGTCGTCGACGGTGTCCCAGGCGTCGTCGCCCTGCACGACCAGCGAGGTGAAGTCCTCGTTGAACACGTCGCGGACGACCCGGATGGTCAGGTCGGGCTCGGCCGACAGCAGCTCGGGCGGGCTGGCCGACTTGGCCTTCTTCTGGATGTTCTCCCACTGGGCCGACAGCCGGGCCACGTCGCGGGCCAGCTCGTCCTCGGAGGCGCCCTCGGCCGCGGTGCGGACGATCACACCGGCGTTCTCCGGCATGACCTTCTTCAGGATGCTCTTGAGCCGGGTGCGCTCCTTGTCGGGCAGCTTGCGGCTGATGCCGGTCATCGACCCGTCCGGGACGTACACCAGGTAACGGCCGGGCAGGCTGATCTGCGAGGTGAGCCGGGCGCCCTTGTGGCCGATCGGGTCCTTGGTGACCTGCACCAGCACCGACTGGCCGGACTTCAGCGCCGACTCGATGCGCTTGGGCTGGCCCTCCAGCCCGGCGGTGTCGAAGTTCACCTCACCGGCGTACAGGACGGCGTTGCGGCCCTTGCCGATGTCCACGAACGCGGCCTCCATCGACGGCAGCACGTTCTGGACCTTGCCCAGGTAGACGTTGCCGACGTAGGACTGGCTGGCCTCGCGGTTGACGTAGTGCTCGACGAGCACGCCGTCCTCCAGGACCGCGATCTGCGTACGGTCGCCCTGGCGGCGCACCACCATCATGCGGTCGACGGACTCACGGCGGGCCAGGAACTCCGACTCCGTGATGATCGGCGGACGCCTGCGGCCGAGCTCGCGCCCCTCGCGGCGACGCTGCTTCTTAGCCTCCAGACGGGTCGAGCCGCGCACGCTCTGCACGCCGTCGGTGGCCGTCTCCAGGGAGGCGGCGCGGCCGGAGCGCGGCGCGCGGATGCGCACCACGGTGTTCGGCGGGTCGTCGGTGGAGGGCTCCAGGGTCTCCTCGGTGCCGCGGCGGCGACGACGGCGACGGCGACGCGAGCCGACGGCCTCTTCCTCCTGGGCCTCCTCGCCGGCGTCCTCGCCTTCCTCCTCGTCGCCTTCCTCGCCTTCCTCCTCGTCACGCTCGCGGGCCTTGCCGCGGCCCCGGCCGCCACGACGGCGCCGGCGGCGGCGGCCGCCGCCCTCCTCCTCCTGCTCATCGGAGGTGTCGATGTCGCCCTCGTCCTCGACGAGGGTCTCGTCGACCAGCTCCTCGATCTCCTCGGGCTCCGGCTCGGGCTCGGGCCGCCGGATCACGGCGGGCTTGCCCTGGGTGGGGTCGGGGGCCTGGAACAGCGGCGCAAAGATGGCCGCCGGACGCTGGAACGCCGTGCCAGGCTCGTCGTGCCTGCGCGCGCTCAGCCCGAAGGGGTCGGCGAGCAGGCTCGGCCGGTCGACGTCCTCGTCGAGGTCCTCGCCGGCGGGCTCGTCGTCGAGCGGCTCGTCCTCGGGCAGGATCTCCAGGATGTCCTCGTCGGCCGCCTCGGCGGCCTCGGGCACGGTGACGGCCACCTCGACGTCGGAGGGCGTCGCGACGACCTCGACGTCGGCGCCCGCCGGCGCCTCGACGACGACCTCTTCGGCCTTCTTCCGCGTACGCCGCCGCTTGGGCGCCTCGGCCTCCTCCTCCGGGAGCGCTCCCGCGACCTCCGGCTCGGCCTTCTTCGTCGTACGGCGGCGCGTCGTGGTCGCGGTGGACCGCGTGCGCGTGGCCCTCTTGGGCTTCTCCTCGGGAACGTCGGCGGCTTCCACCACGGCGTCGGCCACGGCGGCCTCGACCACACCGGCCACCTCGCCGGCACCGGCCGGGCCACCCGCGTACGCGGGGCTCTCGGCCTCCGGCGCGCCCGGACTCTGCACCACCGGCGCCACGACCGGCTCGGCCGCACCGGCCACCTGCCCGGCGGCCTCCCGCCGCTCGACGACCGGCGCCACGACGGGCTCCACAGCGGGCTCCACGACAGGCTCTGCCGACGTGCCGGCCTGCGAGGCGGCAGGGCTCTCAGCCTGCTGCGGCGCCGGCCCCTCAGGCGCGCCGGCCCCGGCACCACCAGGCGCGCCGGCCCCGGTCACGGCACCTTCGGGCGCGCCGGCCGGGGCGGAGGCGCCCTGCGGCGCACCGGCTCCAGCCACGGCGCTCTCGGGCGCGCCGGGCTGTGCCTGAACGCCCGCCGGGCCACCCTCGGCGGCTCCGGCCGGGCTTGCCGGCGCTTCGGGCGCCGCCGCGCGGGCCCTGGTTCTCCGGCCACGCCCGGCGTCGGGCGCGGGCTCTCCGGCAGCACGCTGCACGGCGTTGGTCTGCACCGGTTGCACGTCGGCAACCGACGGCGCGGCCTGGGCGGCCGCGACGGTGATCGGGGCGGTGGCGGCCGGCTCCTCCGGCAGCTCCGGCGGAGGACCCGCCGGGCGGCTCGCGGAGCGGCGACGCCTGGTCACCTTGGGCTGTTCAGTTGTCTCCCCGTCAGGGCCAGTGGCCCCGGCGTTGGGCTCGTTGTCGAGCATGCGGGCGCTCTCCCGTCAGCTCCCGGGCGCGTCGCCGCGCCGCGCAGGAGCCCTCGTGTCTCGTTGTCCGCCCCCGCCCCCGGAAGGGAGGCGCGGGCGCCAAGTCCTGTCAGCGGTGGCGCCCCGCTCGCGCAGGGCACCTCCTTAGCCGACGACGTGCTCACCCGCCGGTCCCGCCTCGCCGCCGCGCGTCGTATCGCGGTCAAGGCCGAGCGGGTCGGCAAGCGCACCGGTACCGGCGTCGAGCGGCCCCTGCGCCAGCCTGGTCACCTCGGGGGGAACCGGCGGCGCGAAGTCGGCCACAAGGCGCAGCCCTGTGAGCACATCATCGGGTCGAACGGCAGGCGTCATGTGCCGAACAACCATGCGCAGTATGACACACGTCTGTCCTGGCACCTGAGCTGCGGTTCTGTCTGTTCCCTCGGACACCACGAGCCCCAGGACGGCCTCCCGCGCGTCGAAACGCCGGGGGCCCTTCTTGGTGAGGCGCTCGACCTCCACGGTGCCCGCCGCGAGGAACTTCTCCACCGCCGTCTCGGCGAGCTCGCGATCGGCCCCGGGCAGGCGTACCTCCCAGTCGGAGACCTCCAGGCGGTCGGCCAGCCCCCCTGGGCCGGCCTGCACGACGTCGAGCACGTCGAGACCGGGCGGCAGTGACGCGTCCAGGCTGGACTTGACCTGCTCGGGGTCGCACAGCCTGGTGACACCGATCTCGAGGTATTCGGCCTCGCTGGCGACGCCGGTCGGCGCTGCGCCCGCGTAGGAGATCTTCGGATGGGGCGAGAAGCCCGCGCTGAAGGCCACCGGAATGCCGGCACGGCGGACCGCCCTCTCGACGGCCCGCGAGATGTCGCGGTGACTGGTGAAGCGCAGACGTCCGCGCTTGGCGTAACGCACACGAAGGCGCTGCACCGTAGGCGCGGGCGGAGGCCCGTCGGGAACAGGTTTCAGAGCTTTGCGTCCTTCCCTTGTAAGAGTTCCTTCTCCCAGGATAAGCCGCCGCGACACGTGTACGTGTACGCCGTGACACGGCTCGCCCACTGAGCGCGCTAGACCACTGTGAGAGGAAGGAGCTTGCGTCCTGTCGGGCCTATCTGGATCTCGGTGCCCATGGTCGGGCAGACCCCGCAGTCGTAGCACGGAGTCCAGCGGCAGTCTTCGACCTCGCCGCCGGACACGGCCTCCTGCCAGTCCTGCCAGAGCCATTCACGGTCGAGACCGGCGTCGAGGTGGTCCCACGGAAGGACCTCGTTCTCGGCCCGCTCACGCGTGGTGTACCAGTCGACGTCGACGCCGGCCTTCTCCGCGGCCTGCATCCATCTGTCGTAGGAGAAGTGCTCGCTCCACCCGTCGAACCTGCCGCCGGCCTCCCAGACGGCCCTGATCACCGCGCCGACCCTGCGGTCGCCGCGCGAGAGCAGGCCCTCCACGATGGACGGTTTGCCGTCGTGGTAGCGGAAGCCGATGGCCCGGCCGTACTGCTTGTCGCCGCGCAGCGAGTCGCGCAGCGCCTTGAGCCGCCGGTCGACGGTCTCGTGGTCGGCCTGCCCGGCCCACTGGAACGGGGTGTGCGGCTTGGGCACGAACCCGCCGATGGAGACGGTGCAGCGGATGTCGCGGCTGCCGGTCGCCTCACGGCCCGCCTGGATGACCTTCTTGGCCAGGTCGGCGATGCCGAGCACGTCTTCGTCCTGCTCGGTGGGCAGGCCGCACATGAAGTAGAGCTTCACCTGCCGCCAGCCCTGCGAGTACGCGGTGGTGACCGTGCGGATGAGGTCTTCCTCGGAGACCATCTTGTTGATCACCTTGCGCATGCGCTCGGAGCCGCCCTCGGGGGCGAACGTGAGACCCGAGCGCCTGCCGTTCCTGGAGAACTCGTTGGCCAGGTCGATGTTGAACGCGTCGACCCGGGTCGAGGGCAGGGACAGCGAGGTGTTGGTGCCCTCGTAGCGGTCGGCCAGGCCCTTGGCGACCTCGCCGATCTCGGAGTGGTCGGCCGAGGACAACGACAGCAGGCCGACCTCGTTGAAGCCGGACTCCTTGATGCCGTTGTCGACCATGGCGCCGATCGTGGTGATCGAACGCTCCCGCACCGGACGGGTGATCATGCCCGCCTGGCAGAAGCGGCAGCCGCGCGTGCAGCCGCGGAAGATCTCCACGCTGAACCGCTCGTGCACCGTCTCGGCCAGCGGCACCAGCGGCTTCTTCGGATAGGGCCACTCGTCGAGGTCCATCACGGTGTGCTTGTGCACCCGCCACGGCACCTCGGATCTGTTGGGCGCGACCCGCTTGATGCGCCCGTCGGGGTGGTAGTCGACGTCGTAGAACTTCGGCACGTAGACGCCGCCGGACTCGGCGAGCCGCATCAGCAGCTCGTCGCGCCCGCCGGGACGCCCCTCGGCCTTCCACTCGCGGATGACCTCGGAGATGGCGATCGAGATCTGCTCGCCGTCGCCGAGCACGGCCGCGTCGAGGAAGTCGGCGATCGGCTCGGGGTTGAAGGCCGCGTGACCGCCGGCGAGCACGATCGGGTCGTCCTCGCCCCGGTCGGCCGCGTTGAGCGGGATCCCGGCGAGATCGAGCGCGGTCAGCATGTTGGTGTAGCCCAGCTCCGTCGAGAACGACAGGCCGAGCACGTCGAAGGCGCGCACCGGCCGGTGGGCGTCGACGGTGAACTGCGGCACGCCCTCGGCCCGCATGAGGGCCTCCAGGTCCGGCCAGACCGCGTAGGTGCGCTCGGCCAGCGTGCGGGGCAGCTCGTTGAGGATCTCGTAGAGGATCGCCACGCCCTGGTTGGGCAGCCCGACCTCGTAGGCGTCCGGGTACATCAGCGCCCACCGCACGTCGGCGGAGTCCCAGTCCTTGACGGTCGAGTTGAGCTCACCCCCGACGTACTGGATGGGCTTCTGCACCTTGGGCAGCAGCGCTTCCAGGCGGTGGAATATCGACTCGACAGGCATACCGTCCAGGGTAGCGGCGCGCGGACGGTGACAAATCCGGCCCACCGGCGGACGGCCCCCGTTACGCGCTCAGTTGAACGACTGCCGCCGCACTCTGATGGCCAGAAGCAGCCCTACCGCCATGAGGTTCGCGAACGTGGCAGTACCGCCATAGGACACGAAAGGCAGCGGCAGGCCGGTGATCGGCATGATCCCGATCGTCATCCCGACGTTGATGAACGTCTGGAACGCGAACCAGCACACGATCATGCCCGCGACCAGCGTGCCGAACCGGTCGTCGCAGTGCCTTGCGACCTTCAGCCCGCGCAGCAGCACCACGCCGAGCAGCAGCACCACGGTGACCGACCCGATGAACCCGAACTCCTCCCCCGCCACCGTGAAGATGAAGTCGGTGTGCTGCTCGGGCACGAACCGGCCGGTCGTCTGCCCGCCGCCGAAGAGCCCCTTGCCCAGCAGTTGCCCGGAACCGATCGCGATCAGCGACTGCGTGCTGTTGTAGCCCACCCCGCGCGGATCGACCTTCGGATCGACGAACGCGGTGAACCGCGCCACCTGGTACGGCTCCAGCAGGTTGAACCAGAACACGCAGAACACCCCGGCCGCCGCCACGAGCACCAGCCCGACGATCCACCGTTTGCGCACGCCCCCGATCACCAGCCCCGCGGCCGTGATCACGGCGAGCACGAGCGCCGTGCCGAGGTCGGGCTGCAACATCACCAGCCCCATCGTGATGCCCGCCGCGACCAGGGCCAGCGTGATGTCCAGGCCCCGCGGCCGGTCGCTGCCCTCGGCGGGCTGGGCCAGCAGCATCGCGATGATCAGCAGCAGCCCGACCTTGGCGAACTCCGACGGCTGCACCGCGAACCCGCCGCCGAGCAGGATCCACGAGTGCGACCCGTTGATCGTCGCGCCCAGCGGGGTGATCACCAGCGCCAGGCCCACCAGCGACACCAGGAACACCAGCGGCGCGTACGCCCGCATCGCCCGATGGTCGACCATCGCCACCACGGCGCACAGGGTCACGCCGATGACCTCGTTGAGCAGGTGTTTCTTGACCAGCCCGGTGGCGCCGGGCGCCCACGTGCGGGTCGAGGACCACACCAGCAGGGTGCCGATCAGGCACAGCCCGGCCACCGCGACCAGCATCAGCCCGTCCATGCGGCGCACCACCGAGTGCTCGCCGATCGCCCGCTGGATGAGCGAGGGCCGCCGCGCGGCCACGGCGCGGTTCATTGGTGGATCACCGTCCCGTCGGGCGCGAACTTCGGCAGCTTGGTCGGGAGTCTTCCGCCGGGCACGGCGGCCGGCTCCCCCTTGAAGCCGTAGATGCCCTCGTAGATCTCGCGTGCGGCCGGCGCCGCGGTCGAGGCGCCCATGCCACCCTGCGACACCATGACGACCACCACGAACTGCGGATTGTTGGTGGGCGCGAACGACGCGAACCACGAGGTGTCCTTCTTGCCCCACACCTCCGCGGTACCGGTCTTGCCGCCGATGCGCACCTTGTCCATCGGGAAGCCGGTGAACGCCCCCGCCGCGGTGCCGTCGGAGGGCACCTGGCTCAGCGCGTTCTTGATGTAGTTACGCTCCTTGTCGCTGATCGGCAGCTTGCCGACCACCGGCACGTCGATGGTCTTGACCACCTTGCCGTCGGGCCTCACCTGCGCCCACCCGATGCGCGGGCTGCGGACCTTGCCGTCGCTCACCAGCGCCATGTACGCCCGCGCGAGCTGCATCGGCGTCACCAGGACGTCGCCCTGCCCGATGGCGAAGTTGGCCGAGTCACCGGGCCGCAGCAGGAAGCCCTCGGTGCAGTTCTCCAGCGCCAGGCGTTTGAGGAACTCGGCCCGCGCCCGGTCCTTCTCCTCCGGATATCCCTTGCGCGACCGCTCGCAGCTCGTGGCGCTGGTGCGGTTCCACAGGTCCTTCTTCCAGGCCCGGTCGGGGATGCGCCCGGAGGACTCGCCCGGCAGGTCGACCCCGGTCGGCCGGCCGAAGCCGAAGGCCCTGGCCGTGTTGGCGAACACCTCCTTCGTGCGCTTCTTCGGGTTGCGCCCGCCGTCCTTGAGGTACTGCTCGTACGCCGCCCGGTAGAAGATCGTGTCGCACGACTTAACGAGCGCCGTGTGCAGGTTCATCTGCCCGAGGCCGATCCCCCGGAAGTTGCTGAAGGACCGGTCGCCCACCATGTAGGCCCCCGGGCAGTCGTACGTGCCGTTGAGTGGATACCCGGCCCGCAACATCGCCGACACCGACGACACCTTGAACGTCGAACCGGGCGCGAACTGCCCGTTGATCGCCCGCGACACCAGCGGCTTACCCGACTTGTCCGACAACAGCCACTGGTATCCCTTGGCCGAGATGCCACCGGCCCAGATCTCCGGGTCGTACCCCGGCGCGCTGGCCACCGACACCACCCGCCCGGAACGCGCGTCGAGCACCACCGCGGCGCCGCCGTCGGCCCCGGGCGCGTTCTTCATCGCGTGGGCGAGCGCCTTCTCCGTCACCGCCTGCACCCGCGCGTCGATGCTGGTCACCAGGTGGTCGCCGGCGACCGGCGGCACCTGCTCCTCGACCCCGAGGGCCTTGCCCATCCGGTCGACCTGCACCCTGCGCAGCCCCGACTTGCCACGCAGCGCGTCGTCGTAGACGTACTCGATGCCGTCGCGCCCCGCCAGGTCGACACCGGAGAAGCTGGCCTTGAGTCCCTCGCGCTTCTCCAGCTCCGCCTCGGTCACCGGCTGCAGGTAACCCAGCATCTGCGCCCCGGCCCGGCCGCCCGGGTACTGCCGGACGGAGTGGATCTCCGCGGTCACCCCCGGGAACTCCTCCTGCCGCTCCAGGATCTGCAGCGCCTCGCGCGTGTCCACCTTCTCGTCCAGCGGAACCGGCTGGTACGGCGACCCCGTCCAGCACGGCTTGCCCACCCCCGGCCCGCAGGGCGTGATGCGCTGCCGCAGGTCCTTGACCGGCCGGTCGAGCACCGAGGAGAGCCTGCGCAGCACGCTCATCCCCCCGCCCGGCATCCTGTTCAGCTTCGTCCGGTCGACGGACACGACCAGGGCCGTGCGGTTGCGCACCAGCGGACGCCCCGACGAGTCGAGGATCTGCCCCCGCACCGCGGGCACGATGACCGTGCGCGTCCTGGTCTCCATCGCCCTGGTCACGAACTCCTGGCCACGCACGACCTGCACCTGCCACAGCCGTACGGCCAGCACGACGAGCAGCAGCACCACCAGGACGTGCAGCACCAGCAACCTGGTACGCATGCGGATCATGTCGAGTACCTCGGCTGTCTCCCCCGGGTGGCCAGCCAGATCACCACCGGCGCCACGATGAGCGTGTAGAGGACGGTGACGGGCACCTGCTGGGTGAGCGTCGCCAGCGACACCCGCGGATCGGACAGCAGCCCGGCCACCCCCACGGCCACCAACGGCGCGATCAGCACGCACAACACGACGGTCGTAGCCGGCCCGCCCGCGCCGCGCCCCGCCACATAACCGACCACGGCCAGCACGAACGCGTACTGGCCCATCAGATGGGCCGTCGGCGGCACCAGGTCCACCAGCAGCCCCGAGAAGAATCCGACCATCGCCCCCGCCACCGGCCCGCGCTCGAGCGCCATGCCCACCACCGCCAGCAGCACCAGGTCAGGCGCGCCGCCCGCCGGCAACGGCAGCCGGTTGACCAGCATGACCTGTGCCAGCAACGCCAGCACCACGACCATCGCCCCGATCACCGCGCCTCCGTCCCCGCCGAAAGCAGCACGCTTCTCATCCCCCGATCACCACACCAGCAGCGACCTCGCCGGAGGCCGTGCCGTCGCCGATCACCGCGCCCCCTCCTTGACCGGCAGCACCGCGTCACGCGGATCCCGCTTGGGCCCTTCGACCACCACCCCGACCACGTCGAGCGCCGTCAGGTCGGCGAACGGCCTGGCGTAGGCGATCCGGGTCAGCTCCCCCGGCGTCGACTCCACGCGTTCGATCACCCCGATCGGCACCCCCGGCACGTACGGCCGCCCGTTCTTGGAGCCGAAGCTGACGATGCGCCCGCCCCGCTCCATCGGCGCCGTCGAGTCGAGCAGCCGGAACTGCACGAGCCGCCCGTTCTCGCCCACCCCGTGCACCACGCCGATCTCCTGGCCGCCCTCCAGCCGCCCCCCGGCGGCCGAGGCGGGGTCGCTGAGCAGCACCACCGTGGAGGTGGCCGACGAGGCGTGGATGACCCGGCCGACCAGCCCGTCACCGTTGAGCACCGTCATGTCGGGACGCACCCCGTCACCGGTGCCCACGTCGATCTGCACGCTGTCCTCGAACCCCGGCTGCCCGCGCCTGGCCACCACGTTGGCCGTGACCACCTTGTAGCCGCCGGTGCCGGAGAGGCCGAGCAGCTTCTTCAGCTCCGCCGAGCGGGTGGCGTCGAGCGTGCTGGAGGACAGCCCGGCCCGCAGCCTGGCGTTCTCCTCCTGCAGTTGCTCGATGTGCCGCTGCGCGCTGGGCGCGCTGGCCAGGGCGTGCAGGAAGCCGCCGACGGGACGCACCACGCCCCCGCCGAACCGCTCGGCCGCGCCGAACACCCAGGACCCCGCCGAGCGCAGCGGACGCAGCGGTGAGCTGTCGCCCGCACGATGGTCGATGGTCAGGACGACCAGCGCCGCCATCAGCAGCACTCCCAGGATCAGCCGGGCCCGGCGCGAATCTCTCATCAGTGCCGCGACTCCGGAACGAGCACCTGCTGCAGGGCCTCGAACTCCTCGGCGCACTTGCCCGAGCCGATGGCGACCGAGTCGAGGGCGTTCTCCACCAGGTGGACGGGCATGCCGGTCTCGGCCTTGACCCGCTCGTCGAGGCCCTTGAGCAGGGCACCGCCGCCGGTCAGGGCGATGCCGCGGTCCATGATGTCGCCCGACAGCTCCGGCGGGCACTTGTCGAGGGTGGTCTTCACCGCGTCGACGATCGCGTTGACCGGCTCCTCGGTCGCCTTGCGGATCTCCTCGCTCGACACGATGATCGTCTTGGGCAGCCCGCTGATCAGGTCGCGCCCCCGCACCTCGGCGTGCGTCTCCTCGCCGTTGGGGCAGGCCGACCCGATCGCCATCTTGATCTCCTCGGCGGTGCGCTCGCCGAGCATCAGCGAGAACTCCTTCTTGGCGAACGTGATCACCGCCTGGTCGAGCTCGTCGCCGCCGATCCTGATCGACTGGCTGGTGACCACGCCGCCCATCGAGATGATGGCCACCTCGGTGGTGCCGCCGCCGATGTCGACCACCATGTTCCCGGTGGGCTCGTGCACCGGCAGCCCGGCCCCGATGGCGGCGGCCATCGGCTCCTCGACGATGTAGACCTTCCTTGCGCCGGCCTGGTACCCGGCTTCTTTCACCGCGCGCTGCTCGACGCTGGTGATGCCGCTCGGCACGGCGATGATGATGCGCGGCTTGGCGAAATGGCGTCGTCTGTGCACTCGTTGGATGAAGTAGCGCAACATCCGTTCGGTGACGTCGAAGTCGGCGATCACGCCGTCCTTCAGCGGGCGGACCGCGACGATGTTGCCGGGCGTACGACCGATCATTCGCTTTGCCTCGATGCCCACCGCCACGATCTTGCCTGTGGTGGTGTTGATCGCTACGACTGACGGCTCATTGAGCACGATGCCCCGGCCACGCACGTATACCAACGTGTTGGCGGTGCCCAGATCGACCGCCATGTCACGGCCGAGAAACGCGAGCTTGCTGCCCATGGGGAACGGAGCCCTCCGTATCGTCGTTCGCGAATGACTACGGATCGAATTCGAATCGTAACGTGACGTACCCACCAGTGAGCGCAATGAGCCCTCGCGCTCCACAAAAATCTCCAGCCCCTACCTCAACCTGGATTTTGCCCGAATTGCACCCACACGACCGGATCAACTGCGCCCACGCCTGCCAGACTCGGTGAACGCTACAACGTGCCGCCGACAAAAAGACGCGCCCGCACGGCGTGAAGCCGGCGGGCGCGCGGGTGGAGCTGACTGCTAGAAGCGGTCGGGGAAGAAGATCTTGATCTCCCTGGCTGCGGACTCGGGCGAGTCGGAGCCGTGGACGACGTTCTCGCCGATCTCCAGGGCGTGGTCGCCGCGGATGGTGCCAGGGGCGGACTTGACCGGGTCGGTGGCGCCGGCCAGCGCGCGGAAGGCCTCGATGGCGCGCGGGCCCTCAAGGACCATGGCCACGAGCGGCGCCGACGTGATGAAGTCGACCAGTTCGCCGAAGAACGGCTTCTCGGCGTGCTCGGCGTAGTGCGCCTTGGCGGTGTCGGCGTCGAGGGTGCGCAGGTCCATCGCCACGACCTTGAGGCCCTTGCGCTCCACGCGGGCGATCACGTCACCGATGAGGCCACGCTTCACCCCGTCGGGCTTGATCAGGACAAGAGTGCGCTCGGACACGTGTGGTTCTCCTTTGAACAGATTCGGGTCGCGGCTACGGGCGCCTGGCCTGACCACGAGGGCGCTCCGCGGGACACGGCCCTCGCGTCGCCATAGCCGTCGCTCAGCTTACCGTCCGCGCCCACACCCTCGGCGCCACAGGCATGACCCGCGCGGGCGAGGACTTCAGGACCGCTCGCCGTCCTCCGGCGAGGGCGCCTGCGGCGGCACGGCGGGCACGGGCTCGTCCGGATCGTCCTCCTCCGGCGCGGGCGAACCCTCGGGAGCGATCGAGCCCCACGTCGTGACCGGCTCCCGCGCCGCCCCGCGCTCGCGGCCGGCCCCGACCGAGACCGCGACCTCCGCCGGCTCCCCGCCGGACGGCGGCTCCTCCTCCCGGGACGGCCGCCGCCCCATCACCGCCGCCAGCACGATCACGCCCACCAGCAGGAACCCGCCGACCAACGCCCACCAGTGCAACGCGCCCACGAAGCTGTCGACCAGCTCCTGGCGTGACCCGACCCCCTCCAGCATCCACATCTGCACGCCGGTGCCCAGCAGATAGCCCGCCAGCACCCCGGCGACGCCCAGCGACAACCCGAACGCCGCCGCCCCGATCCCGATCTCGCCGAGCGTGGCCGTGACCGCCACGGTCGCCCCCACCGCGAGCAGCGTGAACGGCACCGCCAGCACCAGCCCGTCGGCCGACGGGACGACCAGCCGCACCGAGCACAGGCCGACCACCATCGCCAGCAGCCCGAGCGGCACCGCGAGCCGCCCCGCGCCCTTGGCGAACATGCGCACGCCCACCCCGGCGACGACCGCGAGCACCGCCGCCACCCCGAACGGCGTCCACAGCCCGCGCAGCCCCGGCCCGCCCAGACCGCCCATCTCCACCAGCGTGACCTGCGCCGTGCTCGGCAGCAGCACCACCCCGACGGCCACCATCGTGTACGCGTGCGTGCGGCCCTCCGCCCGGCCGATCGAGCCGAGCGCCAGCAGCCCGGCGATCGCCACCCCCGCCAGCAGGAGCACCGGGACGACGCCCCACCCCGCGCTCGCCGTGCTGACCGCCACGACCGCGATGCCCGCCGCGGGCACGGCCGCGAGCAGCAGCCAGCTGCGCTCCCTGGCGTCCGGCGCGGGCGCGGGCCGCCGCCCGGCGAGCCTCCAGACCAGCAGGTACGCCGCCGCCAGCGCCAGCGCGACCCCGGTGACCATCGGGTACGGCTGCAGCGTGACCTTCCAGCTCGTCACGTCGACCAGCGGCCAGAGCGCGAACGCCTGAGCCTCCAGCAGGCTGACGCACAACACCCCGGCCCACAGGCCGCGCAGCGCGGGCGTACGGTCCCAGACCGCCACCAGCGTGGCCGGCACTATCAGGCCGCCGCCGACGCCGCGCAGCACGCGTACGACGCCGACGACCAGCTCGGAGGCCGCGTAGCCGCCCGCCGCGTCGGCCACCGCCACCAGGGCGAGCCCCGCGACCAGCACGTGGGCCACCTTCATCCGCCGCAACGCGACGGCCGCGAGCGGCACCGTCAGCATCAGGGCGGGCAGCGCCAGCCCGTGCGTACGGCTCAGCCCGATCTGGTCGAAGTCACCCGGCAGCAGGTCGGCGACCACGGACAGCGTGTTGGGTATCGCGACGATCGCCAGCGGCAACGCCACGAGGACGAGCAGCCCGAGAACCACGTCGAGCAGCCAGGAATGTCTGAGGCCAGCCGGATGCGGCGACCGTTGAATCGGGGGGACGGCCATGTAGGCCGACTTTAGCGGGAAGTCACGCCCTCGACACGGCGAGCTACGATAATCGCGGTGATCCACAGCGCCGCGAAGATCGCGCCGAGGAAGAACATGGTCGGCACGAGGAAGCCCGTGGCGATGGCCAGCACCTGGATGACACTGCCCATGACGTACCCGAAGGGCCGTTTGAGCAGGCCCGCGGCGACCACGCACAACACCAGCAGCCCGATGCCCACCGTGACGGCGAGCGCGGGGGCCACGCCGCCCACGGTGATCGCCACCGGCGTGATGAGCCCGGCCACGATGGCCTCCATGCCGAGCACGCTCGCACCGAGCCTGCGCATGCCCGGTGTCACCTCGAAGTTCATCTCACACCATCCGCTTTGAGCAGATGCCGGGCATCTCCGGCCGTCACCACCGAACCGGTGATGAACACCCCGGTCCCGCTGAACTCGCCCTCGGCGTCCGCGATGCCGATGCCCCTGTCGAGGGCCTCGTCGAGCCGCTCGACGACGTGCACGCGGTCCTCGCCGAACAGCGGCACGGCCAGCGCGGCGAGCTCCTGCGCCGACAACGACCTGGGTGAGGAGTTACGCGTCACCACGATCTCGTCGAGCATCGGCTCCAGCAGCTCCAGCAGGGTCTCGACGTCCTTGTCGCGCATGACGGCGACCACGCCGATCACCTTGGCGAAGTCGAAGGCCTCGTGCAGCGCCTCCAGGCTCGCCTCCAGCCCGCCGGGGTTGTGCGCCGCGTCGATCACCACCGTGGGCGTGCGCCGTACGACCTCCATCCGGCCGGGCGAGGCCGCCTGGGCGAACGCCTGGCGCACCAGGTCGGCGTCGAGCGGATCGTCGCCACCGGTCAGCGCCTCGACGGCGGCCAGCGCGCACACCGCGTTGCTGGCCTGGTAGCTGCCGTAGAGCGGCAGGTAGATCTCGTCGTAGACGCCCTTGAGCCCGCGCAGGGTGAGCAATTGCCCGCCCATCGCGATCTCCCGGCCGAGCACGCCGAACTCCAGCCCCTCCCGCGCCACCACCGCGCCGACCTCGGCCGCGCGACGCATCAGCACCTCGGCCGCGGCCAGCTCCTGCTGAGCGAGCACGGTCGTGGCGCCCGGCTTGATGATCCCGGCCTTCTCCCCGGCGATGCTCGGGATGTCAGGACCCAGACGATCCATGTGATCGAGGGAGATGGGCGTGATGACCGACACCAGGCCGTCGGCGACGTTCGTCGCGTCCCACGACCCGCCCATGCCGGCCTCGATGACCGCGACGTCGACCGGCGTGTCGGCGAACGCCGCGAACGCCATGGCCGTCAGCAGCTCGAAGAACTGGATGCGCCGGTGCCCCTGCGCGTCGGCCAGCTCGACGTAGGGCGCGATCTCCTCGTAGACCTCGGCGAAGCGCTCCTCGCTCAGCGGCTCACCGTCGACCGTGATGCGCTCGCGCACGGTGACCAGGTGCGGGCTGGTGAACCGGCCCACCCTGAGATTGCGCTCCCGAAGCAGCGCCTCGGTCAGCCGCGCCGTGGTCGTCTTGCCGTTGGTGCCGGCGATGTGTATGACCGGGTACGCCCGCTGAGGCGAGCCGAGCAAATCCATAAGCGCAGCGATCCTGTCGAGCGTCGGCTCGAAGTCCCACTCGACGCCCCGCTCCAGGATGGCACGTTCAACCGCACGATAATCCACCCCTCAACCCTACTGACCACGCGTAGCGGTCTGGACGCGGGACAAACATATCGTGAATCGTATAGAAAATTAGAGGGTACTCACCTCCGCCGCAGGGTGCCACCTTGGAGAACAGCCTGCTCTACCCCCCAGCAGGCGCTTTCAAGGAGGCCATCGTGGAAGGCGAGAACACTCGCGAGGAAAGGCAGCGCGGAATCACCAGAAAGGCGCTGTTCAAGGCGGCTCTCATAGCGACACCGGTCCCGTTCCTGATCGGCGAGGTGCCGGCCCTGGCCCGCACCATGGCCGGAACCGGCCAGCAGCTTGAGCCCACCCCGTTCTGCGACGACGGTGACGATCTCACGATCTCGCAGACCGAGGGCCCCTACTTCAAGCCCAACTCCCCCCAGCGCTCGACCCTCCCCGGTTCGGGAACCCCGCTGACGGTGAGCGGATACGTGTTCGGACTGTCGTGTCAGCCACTGGCGAACGTCCTGCTCGACTTCTGGCAGGCCGACGCCAACGGCAACTACGACAACGTCACGTACAACTTCCGTGGGCACCAGTACACGAACGCCCAGGGGGCCTTCAAGCTCACCACCATCGTGCCCGGCCTGTACCCCGGTCGTACGCGGCACATCCACGTCAAGGCGCAGGCTCCGGGCCGCGGGATCCTCACCACGCAGCTCTACTTCCCGGGCGAGCCGCGCAACAACACCGACACCATCTACGACCCGAGACTGCTCATGAACGTCCGCCCCGTCGGCTCGGGGAAGGAAGCGACGTTCGACTTCGTGCTCAACGTCCAGGGAGTGCCACCCACACAGACTCCCACTCCCACGCCCACGACTAGCCCGTCTCCGGGCGGCGGAACCTGGAAGGTTGGGGTGACCTACCAGGCGGGTGACCAGGTGACCTACGGCGGGTCGACGTACCGGTGCCTGCAGGGGCACACGTCAATGGCCGGCTGGGAACCACCCAACGTGCCGGCCTTGTGGCAGCGCGTCTGACCCACTGGTCCCCGAACGCAAAAAAGGGCCACCCCGGCTGCTGGGGGTGGCCCTGTTCGTGTTGCCATGCCCGTGAACGCGAAGAAGCCCCACATGAACCGTGTGGGGCTTCTTCGAAAGATTGTCCGGCGGTGACCTACTCTCCCACACCCTCCCGAGTGCAGTACCATCGGCGCAGAGAAGCTTAACTTCCGGGTTCGGAATGTAACCG